>VGTG01000028.1 GCA_016874795.1 Deltaproteobacteria bacterium
TCGCGACGAGGTTCCGTGAGAGGGTCGCGGGCCAGCGCGCCGGCGGCGCAGGGGGCGCCTCCGCCGGGCGTCGGGACTCGGTCGCGGGCGTCGGCAGACGGAGGACGCGGTTCACGACGACGGCGTCGAGCTCGATCCCGAACTCGCTCACGTCGGCGGCGAACTGCACGGTGTCGCGCGCCGCGTGCGGATCGGCCGAGGCCATCAGCACGTAGCGGGTCGTGTCGTCGCGAAGGAGTGCGTGGATCGACTCGGCGCGCTCGCGGAAGGCGGGCGCGACCGACGCGAAGTCGCTCGCGAGCGCGGAGATGTCGCGCAAGAGCGTCATTCCGGTCACGCGTTCGAGCATGCCGAGCACTCCCGAGAGGACGCCGCGCGTGAAGCGCGACGTCGCGACGCCGAGGATCCGGATCGGCTCGCTCAGGTACTCGAGCGCGCGCGAGTTCAGGAGTGCCAGGATTCGATCCGGCGCGTCGAAGAGCTCGAGCGCGTGGCTCGCGGGCGGCGTGTCGACGACGATCAGATCGAAAGCCGGGTTCGCGACGACGTCGAGGAGCTGCTCGAGCGCCATGTACGCGTCGGAGCCGGCGAACGCCCCGGCGACGTTCCGGTACACCGGGTTCTGCAGGACGCTCTCGGCGAGACGGCGATTCGGCGACAGCCGGCGCACGAGCTCGTCGAAGAGACCTTTCGCGTCGAGGAGGATCGCATCGAGGGTGCCGGCGACGTCGTCCGGAAGAGGAACGCGATGGAACTCGCCGGCCCGATCGGGGAGCTCGAGCGCGTCCCTCAGGCGCGCCGCCGGATCGACCGTCAGCACCGCGACGCGTCGTCCCTGACGCGCTCCCGCGATCGAGAGCGCCGCTGCCGTCGTCGTCTTCCCCACGCCGCCCGGTCCGAGGCAAACGACGACCCGCGCGCCGTCGAGGATGCGATCGATCACGAGTCGAGCCCCGCTTGCACCGCGTCGGCGAGCGGATCGAGGTCGTCCCAGAGCATCGTCGGCGAGAAGAGATACGGGAGCTCGACCGGCTTCTCGCCGGTGCCGTTGCGCAAGGCGCGGACTTGGCGGTGCACCGCCTCGCGCCGCTCGAGGAAGTGGTGCGCCGCGACGAGGAGCTCCGGGTCGATCGTGCCCGCCGCCTCGGCCTCGCCGATCAGCCGCTCGTCGGTCTTCGAGAAGCGCCGCGGATACGCGGCGTTCAGGAGCGGACGAGCGACCGGAACGCCGAGCTCGTCGCGCAGCGACTCAAAGAGCTCGATCGCCTCCGCGACGGCCCACTCCTCCGGCAGCGCGACGACGAACGCGACCGTGCGCTTCGGATCGCGCAGGCTCGCGGAGATCTTCCGCACGACGTCGCCGAGCGGTCCGAAGCTGGCGACGCCGGCGAGGGTGTTCGGCGAGGAGAGGAGCGGTACCGAGTGCCCGCTCGCAGGTGCGTCGAGGATCACGAGATCGAAGCCCTTCCGGCGAATGCCGCTCGCAGGCTCGAGCCAGCCGTGGATCTGCGCGAGGAGGGCGACTTCGAGGATGCCGGGTACGGCCGCCGCGACGATGCGGAACGTCTCGCTCGAAAGAAGACGACGCGAGAGGAGCCGCATCGGCAGGAGGCGATCGACGAGGTGTTCGAGCGCGAGACCTTCGTCGAGCGAGACGGCGGAGAGGTTCGGCCGCACCTCGGTCGGAACTGCAGGAAGCTCGTCGACGTCGAGCACGCTCGCGAGCCGTCCGGGAATCGCGATCTCGACGAGCAAGACGTTCCGTCCCGCGCGCGCCGCAGCGCGTGCGAGGCCGGCGGCGACGGTCGTCTTCCCGACGCCTCCCTTGCCGGTCACGATGGCCAGACGTGCGGCGGGCATGAGCGTTTCGGTAGCCGAGCCTCGCGCGAAGTGTCAATTCGGAGCTCGCGAAGCGCACTTGCAATCGTATCTCGACGTGACACGGTGGCGGAATGGACTACGAGCTCAGCGCGCGGGAGCGCGCTTGGCGCGACGAGGTACTCGAGTTCATCGCCGAGCACGTCGACGAGGAGCTCGCCGCGGAATCGCGCTCGCGCGGCAACGAAGGTCGCGGTCCGCGCGCGCAGCGTTTCCTGCAGGCCTTGAAGGACCGGGGCTGGTGGGGCCTCGCGTGGCCGGAGGAGTTCGGTGGGCTCGGCAAGACGGCCATCGAGCAGTGGATCTTCATCGACGAGATCGAGACGGCGGGTGCGCCGATGCTGCCGCTGACCGTCACCTCGGTCGCACCGACGATCATGCGGATCGGCAGCGAGGTGCAGAAGCGCGAGTGGCTGCCGCGCATCACCGCGGGCGAGATCGACTTCGCGCTCGGCTACTCGGAGCCGGAAGCGGGGACCGACCTTGCCTCGCTCCGGACGCGTGCCGTCCTCGACGGCGACGAGTGGGTCATCAACGGGCAGAAGATGTGGAACACGATGGCCCACACGGCGACGCACAACTGGCTCGCCGTGCGCACCGAGCCCGAGGCGCCGAAGCACAAGGGCATCTCGATGATGATCGTGCCGATGGACGCACCCGGCGTCAGCGTCCAGGGCATCTGGGTGTGGCCGGGGCTTCGCACGAACGCGCTGTTCCTGGACAACGTGCGCGTGCCGCGCGACCACCTGATCGGCGAGCGCGGGATGGGCTTCTACTACGCCGCGATGGCGCTCAACTTCGAGCGCCTCTCGATCGGCTCGATCGGCATGGCACGGCGCCACTTCCGCGCTTTCGTCGCGACGGTCCGCGAGCGCGTCGTCGACGGCCGTCCGCTCCGCGAGGACCCGTGGGTCCGCGAGCGGCTCGCGCGTCTGCAGGTGGAGATCGACGCCGCGCGCATGCTCGGCTTCGAGACGGCGTGGACGCTCGACCAGGGACGGATGCCGGCGGCCGAGTCCTCGATGGCCAAGATCTACGTCTCCGAGCTGTCGCAGCGGATCGCCGACACCGGCTGCGAGATCCTCGGCTTGAACGGTCAGCTCCATGCCGAGGATCCGGGCGCGCTCGCCAGCGGACGGATGCAGTGGCTCTACCGGATCGCGCCGATGCTCGCGTTCGGCGGCGGCACGAACGAGGTGCAGCGCGACATCATCGGCTTCATGGGCTACGGCCTGCCGCGGAAGTGAGCGAAGAGACGTGCGACCGGCGCCGACGCCCGAGCAGGAAGAGCTGAAGCAGGCGATCCGCGAATTCTGTGCTCGCGAGGTGACGCAGGAGCGGCTCCTCGCCTGGGAATCCGCCGACGGCGATGCGACGGACGGGCTGCGCCGCGCGATCGCCGAGCTCGGCTGGCTCGGCCTCGGGCTTCCGGCTTCGGCCGGAGGGAGCGATGCTTCGCTCGTCGACGTCGCGGTCGCCCTGCAGGAGTGTGCGCGCGGTCTCCTGCCGCGCTCGCTCGTCGGCGCGATTCGCGGGGCGGTCGCTCTGGCGGCGGTCGCCCCGGAGAGCGCGGATGTGCGCGGGCTTGCGGCCGGCGAGCGCGCTCTTGCGCTCGCTCTGGACGAGGAGAGCGGCGGCACGCCGGGGGCCTTCGTGACTCGCATCGAGACGCGCGACGGAAAGCCGTGCGTCACCGGCGTCAAGCACTACGTCCCCGATGCGGGTGCTGCTCTCCATCTCGTCGCGGCGCGCGAGGGATCGGGAGCGAGCCTCGTCCTCGTCGAGGCAGACGGCGCGTGCGTCGTGCGCGACGCGCTGCGGTCGTTTGGCGGGGATCAGCAGGCGCACGTCCGCTACGAAGCCGCACCGGTGCGCGCCCGCTTGACGCCGGCGGGGGAGGGCGCGGAGGCGCTCGCGCGCCTCCGGAGGCAGCAGAGCGCTCTCGCTCTCGCCGAGATGATCGGCGGAATGGAGGCGGTCCTCGAGATGACGGTCGCCTACGTGAAGGAGCGCGAGCAGTTCGGTCAGAAGATCGCGCTCTTCCAGGCGGTGCGCCATCAGATCGCGGAGATGGGAATGCGGTTCACGGCCGCGCGCCATCTCGCGTGGCAGGCGATCACGCGCGTGTCGGGCGGATGCGAGCAGGGACACGAGCTCGCGAGCGCGCTCGCGTACGTCGGGCAAGCGTTCAAGCAGCTCTGCTGGACGGGGCATCACCTCCACGGTGGCGCGGGCTTCGTCGTCGAGCACCGCCTCCGCTTCCACAGCGAGCGCGCGCAGAGTCTCTGCGTCCGCTACGCTCCGGAGGCTCCGGCGCTCGCGGAGATCGCGAACGCCCTCCTGGGGAAGTGATGGAGGGACGCGAGGGAAACTCGGGGCGGGTGCGGACCTTGCGACCGCGTTCCGCGGCAGGAGGCGAGGCGCCGCGCCCGGGGCGTGGCGCGCGGGAAGGTGCAACCGAGTCGCCGCGCGGGGTTCGCCACGATCTGTTCCGCGAGCGACTCCGCGCGCTCGAGAGCGTCGTCGAGCAGGCGCTCCGCGAGAGCGGTGGATCGACGGACGGGGACGGGCGTCTCGCGCGCCTCGCGGAGGGCGTGCTCGACGGGTACGCGCGGCTCGCGCGCACGCTGGAGGAAGGCTCGTTCGCCGAGGCGCTGTCGCTCCTGCGCGCCCGTCCGCGCGTCCCGGTCATCGACGACTTCGGCTACGACCGCGACTACGAGCAGCTCGTGGCGCCGCTGTTCCGCGCGCTCTACTCGACGTGGTGGCGCGTCGAGGTCTCCGGTCTCGAGAACGTTCCCGCCGAGGGCCCGGTGATGCTCGTCGGGAACCATTCGGGCGGCCTCTTCGCGTGGGACGGCGCGATGGTGAAGGTCGCCGTGCAGACCGAGCATCCCGCGCATCGTCCGGTGCGGCCGCTCGTCGACGATTTCGTGTACCACCTGCCGTTCCTCGGCGACTTCATGACGCGCGTCGGAGGCGTGCGCGCGTGTCCCGAGAACGCGGAGCGGCTCCTGCAACGCGGCGAGATCGTGCTCGTCTTCCCGGAGGGCACGAAGGGCATGGGGAAGCTCTATCGCCGCCGGTACCGCCTGGCGCGCTTCGGGCGCGGCGGCTTCGTCCGCATCGCGCTCCGCGCCGGCGCGCCGATCGTCCCGGTCGCGATCGTCGGTGCGGAGGAGATCCATCCGATCCTCGGCCGCTGGGACTGGCTCGCACGGCAGATCGGGCTGCCGTACTTCCCGCTCACGCCGACGTTCCCCTGGCTCGGACTCCTCGGCCTCCTGCCGCTTCCGAGCCGGTGGCGGATCGAGTTCGGCCGGCCCATCGAGTGGAGGGGGAAGTTCGGTCCCGAGGCGGCCGACGACCGCCTGCTCGTGAGCCGCCTGACGGAGGGCGTGCGGCAGCAGGTCCAGCGCCTCCTCGGCGGCGCGCTCGAGCGCCGCGGCGCGCCGTTCTCGCTGTAGTCGCCGCTACGGGTTCATCTCGTAGGCGCCGTCGAGCGCGAGAACGCGCTCGGTCCAGACCGCGTCGTAGCGGCGCTCGTCGGTCGCCGGCTTCGCGATCATCTCGAGGCAGAGCCGCATCTGCTCCGGCGTGCTGCGCGCCTTGCCGTAGAGCTGGAGAGCGCACTCCGAGAAGTCCCGCACGAGGAAGTCGAAGATCTGGTCGACGAGGTCGTCCTCGATCTCGTAGATCCTCGCGTTCTCGAGCAGGAGCTGCGCGTAGACGACGAGGGCGAAGAGCTCGCCACCCGCGAGGAGAAAGTCGGTGTCCTGCGTCTGCTCCTGGTTCGGCGGTGCCTTCTCGAGCAGCGACCGGAACGCTTCCACCTGCTTCGCGAACGCCTTGACGTTCGGCAGATCGAACGAGGCGAAGGCGAGGCGGTAGTCGTGGAAGCGGATGCTGCCGAGCCCGCGGGCGGGGCCCTGATCGAAGAGGAAGGCGTCGTGGGCCGCGTCGTCGCGCCGCGGCACCTCCGCGAGCTCGGCCGGAGCGAAGAAGAAGCTCGGCATGAACTTCACGATCAGGGCGATGTTCACGTGCACCGTGCCCTCGAGCTTCGGGAGCCCGCGGATGTCCACCGCGGCCTGCTCGAAGTACATGCTCTTCTCGAACCCCTTGGCGGCGATGACGTCCCAGAGGAGGTTGATGACGCGCTCGCCCTCCGTCGTCACCTTCATCTTGACCATGGGATTGTAGAGCAGGTAGCGCCGGTCGTCCGGCGAGGCGGAGCGCATGTAGTCGCAGGCGCGGAGCGCGAAGAGCTTCATCGCGACGAGCCGTGCGTAGGCGTCGACGAACATCCGCTTCACGTGCGGGAAGTCGGTCACGCGCATGTCGTAGAGCCGCCGGTTGTGCGCGTGCGCGATTGCCTCGTACAGCGCGTGCGTGCAGATGCCGATCGAGGCCCAGCCGAGGTTGTACTTGCCGATGTTGACCGTGTTCAGCGCGGCGTAGAAGGCGTCCTTGCCTTTGTGGAGGAGGTCGGCCTCGGTCAGCGGATACTCGTCCAGCGCGAACTCCGACACGTAGTTCTGGCTCGCGCAGACGTTCTGCACGAGCTCGTAGCGCTCGTGCGACGAGTCCGCGGCGAAGAAGACGTACTCGTCGGAGCCCGCGAGCTTGCCGAAGGTCGAGACGATCGCCGCCTCGTTGCCGTTCCCGATGTAGTACTTGCGGCCGCTCGCCGTGTAGACGCCCTCGTCGCGCGGCGTGAGGATCATGTCGGTCGAGTAGATGTCGGCGCCGTGCGCCTTCTCGGAGAGGCCGAACGCGAAGATCGCGCCGTCCTCGAGGAGCTTCGCCGTGCGCTCCTTCACCGCCTCGTTGCGGCTCATCCAGATCGGACCGAGCCCGAGCACGGAGACCTGCCAGGTGTACCAGTACTGCAGGCCGTAGAAGCCGAGGATCTCGGCGAACTCGCAGATCCGCCACGTGTCCCAGCGCGCGTCGGCGGCGCCGTAGCCCGCGGGCGTGCACATCGTCGCGAAGATCCGCTCGCGCGCGACGAAGTCGAGGAAGTCCCGGTACCAGCCGCGCGCGTGATAGTCCTCCTTCAGGCGGCGCTTTCCCTTCCGCTCGAAGAAGTCGACGGTCTTGCGCATCACCTCGCGTGAACCCTCGTCGGGGTAGCTCCGCTCGAGGCGCTTCGGATTGAGCAGGATGTCCATGGCTAGAAGTAGTAGCCGAGCTCGACGGCCACCGTGTTCTGGCCGCGGAGCGCGATCTCGTCGAAGTCGTTCGTTCGCGACGTGAAGATCTTCTGGTTCGAGCCGTCGTAGCGGTACTCGGCGCGAAGGTAGATGTACTCCGAGAGCATCGCCTTCGCGTCGAAGGTGACGTCCCACACCGTCGCGCCCGTCAAGTCGCCGGCGTCGTTCACGGCCTTCAGGCGCGCGGCCTGCGGGTCCTGGAACCACTCGCCGCGGAGGGCGAAGGAGAAGCAGTCGTCCAGCTGGTACGTCGCGATGCCGGAGAAGCCGACCCATGGCGCGTGCCGCCCCGGGTGGATCAGGCTCGCCTGCGACTCCGACCCGTAGTCGAAGTTCAGGATCACGCCGACGTCCTCCATCGGCATCACGTTCAGCACCGCGTCGAAGACGCCGCGCATGTTCTCGTTGCAGCCCTGGCCGTCGAGCGTCGGGAGGACGCCCGGCTTCGGCGCGCAGGTCTGCTCGGGCCCGGCGATGCCGCTCAGCGTGAGCGTCGCGTACTTGCTCGGCGTGAGCGCGATCTGCCCGATGCCGCTCGGCCGCGCGTTGTTGTCGGTGACGTTGTCCCAGCCGATCACGCCGCCCATGCTGAGCGAGACCATCTCCGTGAGCGGGTAGGTCGCGTAGCCGCCGGTGTGCGTGAACGGGATCGCGTAGCCGAAGAGGTAACCGCGCGAGAAGTTCGGGTTGAGCCAGGGCTCGATCACCTCGGCGCCGAGGAGCGTCGAGAACCGGCCGCCCTTGAGCGTGATCCCGTTCCCGACGGGGACGTTGTAGAGGAGGTAGGCCTCCTGCAGCTCGGCCTCCTGGTGCTCCCAGTCCGTGTCGGGGATGACGCCGCTGCCATTCCAGTCGGCCTTGACGTTGCGGGCGATCCGGCCGGCGTCGAAGGTGACGTTCCCTCCGACCTCGCCCGGCTCGGGATCGAGGTTGTAGCCGATCCGGAGCTGGAAGAGCTCGACTTCGTAGTCGCCTTCGTTCGTCGAGAGCGCGCGGTAGGGGATTTTGCCGTTCGGCGGATCGTTGAAGTCCCACTGGAACGCGGTCGAGAGGCCGGTGCTGAGGATGATCTCGCGGCCCGGCTCGGCGAGCCAGCTCGTGACGTCGTTCACGGTGCGATCGAAGTACTGGAGCGGCGGGATCGTGCAGCACTCCTCCTCCGGCTCGGGGTCGGGTGCCGCGGCGGGAGCCTCGACACGCTCCTCGCCGACGATGACCTCCTTCGCCTCCACCTCGTCCGCGCTCGCGACGCCGACGGAGCCGGCCAGAAGGACGGTCACGGCGGCGGCCACCAGCGTCCCTGCTCGAGTCGACATCACTTCCTCCTCTCGTCCTCTCCCACCCACTACTTCCACCCACTACAGCAGCGCGAGCGAGCGTTCGATGACCCACGAGGCGGCCAGGGCGCCCATCGCGTGGACCGGTACGGGCGCGATCCAGTCGGGCGCCCGCGCGAGCAGCGGCCGCGCGGCGCGCCCGAGCGCAAGGACTCCCAGCACGAAGGCGATTTGGCCGGCCTCGATCCCGAGGTTGAACGCCAGCAGCGCGGCGGGGACCTCCTCCTCGGGAAGACCCGCCTCGCGAAGAGCCGAAGCGAAGCCGAGGCCGTGCAGAAGCCCGAACCCGAGCGCCATCGCCCAGGGCCGTCTCGCGAGCGGAGTCGGCTTCCCGCTTCCGGCGAGCTCGACCGCGAGGACGAAGACGCTCCCCGCGATGAGAACCTCGATCGGCGCGCTCGGGATCTCGGCTCGACCCAAGGCCGCCAGCGAGAGCGTGACGCTATGGCCGGCAGTGAAGGCGCTGACGGTGCGCAGCAGCGCGCCGAGGGTGGGCACGAGCAGCAGCAAGCCGAAGACGAAGAGCAGGTGATCGGGGCCGCCGAGGACGTGTTCGACCCCGAGCCGGCCATAGTCCCGCCAGACGTCGATGCGACGGACCTCCTCGGGAACGACGAAGTCGGGGTCGTCGGGGCGCAGCACTCCCTGAAGCCGGCGACCGTCGGCGAGCCCGACGCGCAGCAGGACGTCGGTCTGGCTACGGTCCAGCCCGTCGATCGCGATCGGCTTTCCGGAGAGTCCGCCGGCGCCGCAGCGCACGGTCCAGCGCCGCGTGAGGCGGGTCGCGTCGGTATCCTGCGATGCCGCGCCGTCGGCGCGGCAGTCCACCGGCAGGACCGGGGAGAGGGCCGCATCGTCGAGCTGCGCGACCGCCGTCTTCCACGTCACCTGCGTCCGTCCGTCGGGGTGCTCGACGATGTCGAGCAGCGCCGGCGCGAGGGGATGAGCGAGCGCCCGGCTGGCCTCGGTCGCTCCCAGCAACGCAAGGAGGGCGGCGGCTCGCCTCCACGTCGCGAGCTTCCTCCTCACGGCTCTTCCACGCGGACGACGTAGCGGTCCCGCAGGCTCGCAAGCCCTTCGCGCAGGTGGGAGTCCCGCCGCTCGGCCTCGAGCTCCGCGACGACGCGCGAGCGGACCGCGTCGAAGGAGGCCACCTGCGAGGCCCGCTTCTCGTCGATCCACACCAGGTGAAGCCCGTGCGCCGATCGCAGAGGCCCCTGCCACCGGGCCGCCTCCAGGGTCCAGATCGAGCGCGCGAACTCCTCGCCGAAGAAGCTCTCGAGCTCCCTCGCCGACTGCGGCGGCACATGGGTGCCGAGCGGGAACGGTCGTCCCAGGCGGATGCGGGTCGGCGGAGTCGTCCGACGCCGCAATCGCTCGAGCAGTGTCGCCGCCTCGCGCTCGGCATCGTGACCGGCAGCCGAGCCGAGGAACACGTGCCAGAACCCCACGCGCGCCGCTTGGCCGTACTCGTCACGGTGACGCTCGTAGTGCGCTCGCAGCTCCGCCTCGGCCGGCGGCGAGCCATCCGCCCCGCGTGCAAGCAGGAGCCGCATCTTCTGCACGGCGATCCGACGGACGATCGCGTCGTTCTCGTGCAGCCCGAGGCGGCGTGCCCGCCGGTCGAGCTCGTCGTCGATCGGGTCGTCGCTCTCGGGGCCTTCCTCGAGAAAGCGCATCTTCTCGGTGAGCCGAAACGCAATCGAGGTGTCGTTCTGGTCGAGGCCGAGGGAGATCGCCTCTCGATAGAGCACCTCGTCGTCGATCGCGCGATCGAGGAGAACGCGCTCGTCGGCCGGGCCGGGGAGCCGTCCGGTCGAACGCTGGAAGGCGGCTTGCAGCTGGGCCATGCGCCCCTGGGTCAAGACCAGAGGCCGCCGCGCGCCGAGATCGGGAAGAAGAAGGTGCTTCGCCGCGAGCAGCGCCGCGCCGAGCACGACGAATCGCAGACCAGGCGAGCGCAGCCCGATCATTCTCGCGTCGTCGCCAGGGTCGCGCCGGACGACGACCAGAGCCGCGTCTGGGCCGCACGGTAGTCGCCGATGCGGACCTCCACATCCACCATGTGGTCGATTCTCTCCGCACCGCTCAGGTCGCCGCGGCTCTCCAGGGTGAGGACGGCAGGGCCGTCGCCGCTCTGCTCGAGGCTCGCCCGGGTCACGCCCGCGAGCCGACCGGACTCGTCCTCGTAGAGACCGCCGCGCAGCGTGCCCGCGGGAAGCGTCACCTCGTAGACGACGCCGTCGTCGCGCACCGCGACCGTGAGATCCGAGACCGCGAGATCGTGAGCGAGGCCTCCGCCGAGCGGGACCTCGAGTCGCAGCTCGTCCGCGTTCGCGTCCACGAAGCGGATGGTGCCCTCGACGGCGCCCAGGCCATCGGGCCGGAACCAGATCGGCGAAGCCCAGGCCCGCTCCTGGATCGCCTTCTCGATGTGCGGGTCGCAGCACGCGACCAGGGCCGGCGGGACGTCGTCGGGCCGGCTGCAGTCGACGCCGAGTGCGTTGCACTGGTAGGTGCTCCAGCGGCAGGTCGGGTTCTCGAGGATTCGCGCGTAGTAGAAGGCGCGCTGGCGCGGATCGAACTCGGGATCCCTCCACGTCGTACACAGGGAGTCGAAGCCGCTGCCGCTCGGCGCGCACGTCTCCAGGTCGACGCCGGCGCCGTTCGTCGGATCCCCTGCGACTTCGAACACCTTCTCCTGCGGCTCGCCGTCACCGTCGAGCCATCCTTTGATGATCTGGACGCTCTGCAGCGGCGTGCCGGGCACCGCGGGGCGACCTCCTGCCGCCGGCTCGCCGGCGTCCTTCAACGCGAGAACGGCGAACACCGGGCTCGAGGAGCCGTCGAGCGGCCCGATCTCCGCGCCCATGGGGACGCCGCGGCGATACCCCGTCGCGGCGAAGTCCGGGTCGTCGCACAGGTCGCCCGGGTAGTCTCCGGCGAAGAAGCGGACGATCGGGCGGGTGCCGCTCGTGGCGTACGTCTCGCGCCTGCGCATCGCGGCGAACAGCGCGTCCCGGGAGTTCTCTTCGGCCCACACCACCGCCAGCCCTCCCGGGCTGTCGTCGGCACGACCGCGTCCGCATTGGACGTTCTCCGGGTCGTCGGGCGAGCACGCCGCCGGCCCGCCCGGACGAAGACGCAGCTCGGGCGTGTCGTCGTTCAGGCCGGAGTGTCCCGCGAAGTCCATTTCCACCGTGGCACCGGGTGTGGCGTTGTGGGTGTCCGTCGCGCCGACCACGCCGAGCTGGAAGGGATTGACCCCGATCGTCTCTTCGAGGCGCAGCCCTTCCTTCATGGCGTTGCGCACGAACGAGCCCGGCTCGAACGCGAGCGTCGGATTGCGGGTCATCTCGAAGAGGCTGTTCCGTTGGATCAGATCGAAGCTGCAGCGCTCGTCGTTGGTTCCGTAGCCGATGCGACACTCGGAGCTGCCCTTGTGCTGGACCAGCTCGACGAGCGGCTCGGAGGCGATCCGAAGTGCCGCGTCGGCGGCCGTGAAGGGGCTGCCGTCCGCGTTCTCGGCGAGGAACATCCGACCGGCGCTCACGTTGGAGTTGTGCGGGATCGCCAGCCAATCGCATCCGGGCCGGGACTCCTGGCACCGCGCGCGCAGCTCGCGCCACATCTCTTGCAACACCGGCCGGTCCACGTAGCTCACCGGCAGGTCCGGGACGACCGCGTTCCGGAAGATGACGTTCCGATGCAGGTTCGCACCCAGGGGAGCGTTCGGTGCCGAGGTGTTTGCGGTGTATTCGTACGCGACGAAGCTCGTGAAGGAGCACGCCGAGGTGCGGTCGTAGAAGCGTTCCCCGATGTCCTGGATGTCTTCCCAGACGAGCGAAGCGCGTTGCAGACAATCTTCTCCGGGAGCCGGACCGCAGACGCTCTCGGGATAGGCCGGGTTCGGGCTCACGACGACCGGAGCGAGAAGGTTGAAGAACACGGCTCGAATGCGGTCGAGGTCTCCCGAAACCGATGCGTCGCGGAGGTCGCCGCACTCCGGGCTGTCGTAGCCGGGGTGGCCCGGAAGGAAGCAAACCGAGTAGGCGCCGAACCCCTCGGAGTGGTCGGTCACCGCCGTGAAGTCGAGCGGCCGGCGCAGCTGCAACGGCCGCGTCCCTTGCTGGTTCTCGTCGTAGGGCGCCAAGCGGAGCTCCTCCCCGCGAGCGAACCGGTAGGCGTCGTCCGGAGTGGCGAGCACGTTGAAGACGACCGCGTCCACCGAGTACGTCGTGTGGACGTGGGTATCCCCGAAATACGGGCTTCGCAGGACGTTGAACGCGTCGCACGGCGCGCGATCCTCGGTTCGCTGCCAGGGCGCCGGGGCGCGTACTTCCACCGCCGGTGCCGGGGCCGCAGGCCGCGCAGCGTCGCCACAGGCGCCGAGCAGCACCAGCAATGCAGCGCTCGGCCATCGCGGGTGTCGCTTCACCTTCGCCTCGATCGCCACGGGCCTTGCTCCCCCGGCCGGGCCGCCGCTGCCGCCGCTTCCCAGCCGCATCCGAGTGGTGGCGCCGGCTTAGTGCGCCGCCTTTCGGGAGTCAATTCGGACGCGCTGCCTCAACGCCTCGCCACGCGTGCAAGATGGCGCCGGAAGGGGAAGGTTCTCGCGGATGCGCTCCACGCCGGCGTCTCCGCCGCAGTGCACTCTCTCGAGGTCGACGATGTCGAGCGTGCGCCGAGATGGTCCCCGGAGCGTGCGCCTGTTAGACCGAGGCGCGGTTCCGGAACCACGGTGAAGGGAGACCTCGAGTCCGTCCGGCGGGTGACGCCCGGAAGCGTCCTCGCCTTGCACACGGCGGGACTCGCGGCGCTGCTTCTCAGCGCCGGTCTCGGGCTCGCGATCGGTCCCGTCGAGATCGATCCGATCGCCGCGTGGTCCGCGCCCGCGGCCGATCCGGCGCACGTGATCCTCGTCGGCGCGCGCTTGCCGCGCGTCGTCCTCGGCGCGCTCGTCGGCGGCGCGCTAGGGCTCGCCGGCGCGGCTCTGCAGGCGCTTCTTTCGAATCCACTCGCATGCCCGCACGTCCTCGGAATCTCTGGCGGCGCGGCGCTGCTCGGCATCCTTGCCATGATCTTCGCGCCCTTGCCGGCAGTCGCCGCGTTCGGCGGAGAGGAGGGCGCGCTCGTGCTCGTGCCGCTCGCGGCGTTCGCCGGGGCGCTCGGTACGGCCGCGCTCGTGCGCGCCGTCGCTTCCGCTGCAGGGCGGGCGACGCCTCACACTTTGCTCTTGACGGGCGTCGTCTTCAACGCGTTCGCCGCCGCGGTGATCACGTTCATCAACAGCATCGCGGACTTCCATCGCGCGCACGGCATCCTCGCGTGGGTCGTCGGCTCGTTGACGGTGCGCGGCGCCGCGTGGACCTGGGCGGCGGCCGCGACCCTCGCGGCCGGAGCGGTCCTGCTCTCCGCGAGCGCGCGCGACCTGAACGCACTTGCACTGGGAGAGGAGGGCGCCGGCAGCCTCGGCGTCGACGTGCGCGGCACCCGCCTTCGGATCTACCTCGCGGTCGCACTGCTCGTCGCGGGCGCTGTGCCGGTCTCGGGCATGATCGGCTTCGTCGGGCTGATCGTTCCGCACGCCGTGCGCTTGCTGGTCGGAAGCGACCAGCGGCGCGTGCTGCCGGCTTCGATGTGGGGCGGGGCCGTGTTCCTCGTTCTCGCCGATACGGCAGCGCGGACGGTGCTCGGCGCGATCGAGCTGCCGGTCGGGGTGATCACGGCGCTCTGCGGCGGTCCGTTCTTCCTCTTCCTGCTCCGTCGCCAGGGGCGGCTCGAGGCGGCGCGATGAGGCTCGACGCCGAATCGCTCGTCGTGCGCTACGGGACGCGCGAGGCGCTCGCCGGAGTCGACGTGAGCGTCGAACCCGGGCGGATCCTCGGCATCATCGGGCCGAACGGCTCGGGCAAGTCGACTCTCGTGCGCGCGATGGCGGGCGTTCGCGCGCCGGACGCGGGCGTGGTGCGGCTCGACGGGCGGCCTCTCGGCGAGATCGGGCGCCGCGAGCGCTACCGGGCGATCGCTCTCGTCCCGCAGGAGACGCAAGTCTCCTTTCCGATGCGCGTGAGCGATCTCGTCCTCCTCGGCCGCTCGCCGCACACCGGCGCATTCGGCTGGGAAACGTCGCACGACCTGGAGGTCGCTCGCCGGGCGATGGAGCGGACGGACGTGCTCGGGCTCGGGGGGCGCCGGCTCGACGAGCTCTCCGGCGGCGAGCGCCAGCGGGCCGTCCTCGCGCGCGCTCTCGCGCAGGAGCCGCGGGTCCTCCTCCTCGACGAGCCGACATCTTTTTTGGATTTACGCCATGCGGTCCTGCTGCTCGACCTCGTGCGTGAGCTCGCGACCGCGGGAGGCCTCGCCGTCGCGGTCGTCCTGCACGACCTGAACCTGGCCGGGATGTACTGCGACCGGCTCGCTCTCCTCTCCGCGGGCCGCGTCCACACGCAGGGGGCGCCCGAGTCGGTCCTCCGGTACCAGGACCTCTGCACGGTCTACGGGACGGAGCTCTACGTCGCGCCGAACGACGTCACCGGCAGGATGGTCGTCCTGCCGCTCTCCGCGGAGCACCGAAACCGGCTGACGCCGGGGCGCGGTTCGTAGCGGCAGAGCTGCGGGCCGCCCGGCTGCCGAATTGACTCCGCGCAAACGTGGGTGGTAACTACTTTTGCCCGCGAAACTGGGAGTTTTGGTGAATTTCGACCTGGCGAATGTATTAGTCTTCCTGCTGCTCGGAGCCATCACGGCCGGCCTGATGCTCGGCCTCGGCTGGCTCCTTCGGCCGTCGAATCCGGAGCCCAAGAAGCTCACCACCTACGAGTGTGGCGAGCCTCCTTCGGGAAGCGCCTGGATCAACTTCAACATCCGCTTCTATCTGATCGCGCTCGTCTTCGTGATCTTCGACGTCGAGGTCGCGTTCGTCTATCCGGTGGCAGTCGCCTTCCGGCAATTCGTGCTCGATGGTCGAGGCCTCGTCGCCTTCCTCGAGCTGTTCGTCTTCGTAGGTATTCTGTTCGCGGGCCTGATCTACGTGTGGGCGAAGCGCGATCTCGAGTGGCTGAAGCGAGTGGGGCAGCCGGGCTGAAGGGTTCGGAGGAAATCTCGCGATGTCGCTGATCAACACCGTTCCGGAGTCCGTCATCACCACCAAGGTGGACGAAGTCCTCAACTGGACCCGGAAATCGTCGGTTTGGTACATGCTCTTCGGCCTCGCCTGCTGCGCCATCGAGATGATGCAGACCGGCGGGCCGCGGTCGGATCTCGACCGCTTCGGCGCGGTCCCTCGGGCGACGCCGCGCGTCTCGGATCTGATCATCGTCTCCGGCACGCTCACCTTGAAGATGGCGCTCCGGACGAAGGTGCTCTACGAGCAGATGCCCGATCCGAAGTACGCGATCTCGATGGGGAGCTGCGCGAACTGCGGCGGCCTCTTCCAGCTCGCCTACTCGGTGTGCGACGGCGTCGACAAGGTGATCCCGGTCGACGTCTACGTTCCGGGCTGCCCGCCGCGCCCCGAGGCGCTGACCGAGGGCCTGCTGAAGCTCCAGGACAAGATCCAGCAGGAGCGCTGGCTCGTCCGCGCTTCCGACGAAGGCTCCGCGGCGGCCTAGCGCCCGAAGCCGATCGGCCGATCATGGAAGCCGCAGAGATTCACCGCCGCCTTCGCGACAAGCTCGGAAACGCGGTGGAGCCGACGCTCCAGGACGGCGACTGGCCGGCCTGCGAGGTCCGCGCCGCCGCCGTCGCGGAAGCGTGCCGCTTCCTGCGCGACGACCCCGACCTCCGCTTCGACTGCCTCTCGAACCTGAGCGCCGTCGATCGCAAGGCCGCCGACCAGATCGAAGTCCACTACCACCTCTTCTCGTACGCCCACCGGCACCAGGTCGTGGTGAAGGCGTCGTCGCCGCGGCTCGATCCGGTGCTGCCGACGGTCTCCAACGTCTGGCCGATCGCGAACTGGCTCGAGCGCGAGGCGTTCGACCTGATGGGCGTGACCTTCGTCAATCACCCCGACCTGCGGCGCATCTTGATGCCGGAGGACTGGGTCGGCCACCCGCTGCGCAAGGACTTCGTCGAGCCGGAGGAGTACCACGGCATCTCGACGCGGAGAGAGAGCCTCCTCAAGATATGAGCACGGCGGGAATCGAGATCGGCCTCGAGCGCGAGACCCCGGCGGGTCTCGAGACCGAGGAGATGACTCTCAACATGGGTCCGCAGCACCCGTCGACGCACGGCGTGCTGCGCTTCGTCGTCAAGGCCGACGGCGAGGTGATGCGACGGGCGATCCCCGACATCGGCTACCTGCACCGCTCGATCGAGAAGATCTCCGAGAAGGTCGGCTACCACGGCTTCATGCCGTACACGGACCGCGTCGACTACGTCTCGGCGATGCAATGCAACCAGGGCTGGGCGATGGCGTGCGAGAAGCTCGCCTCGATCGAGGTCCCGCGGCGTGGCGAGTACTGCCGCGTGATCGCCTGCGAGCTCGGCCGCATCGCGAGCCACCTGATCTCGGTCGGCACGACGGGCATGGACATCGGCGCCTTCACGCCGTTCACGCACGCCCTCCGCGAGCGCGAGCGGATCAACAACCTGCTCGAGGAGCTCTGCGGCGCGCGCCTCACCTTCAACTACATGCGGATCGGCGGCTGTGCGTGGGACATCCCGCCGGGGTTCGTCAAGCGCGCGAGCGAGTTCGTCGAGCAGTTCGAACCGTTGATCGACGAGTACAACGAGCTGATCTCGTTCAACAAGATCTACGTCGAGCGTCTCGCGAACGTCGCGATCGTCCCCGCCGAGATGGCGATCGCGTGGAACCTCGTCGGACCGAACCTGCGCGGCTCGGGCGTGAAGTACGACGTCCGGAAGGACGTCCCGTACTCGGTCTATCCCGAGCTCGAGTTCGACGTTCCCGTCGGCACGGGCGAGCGGGGCACCCTCGGCGACTCGTACGACCGCTACATGGTGCGCATGAACGAGATGAAGGAGAGCTGCCGGATCCTCCGCCAGGCTCTCGGCGGGATTCCCGAGGGACCCGTCATCGCGAAGGTCCCGCGCACCTTCAAGCCGCCGCCCGGCGAGGTCTACGTCCGGGTCGAGGCTTCGCGCGGCGACATGGGCTGGTTCGTCGTGAGCGACGGGACCGCGTTCCCGGCGCGCACGCACATCCGCACCGGGTCGTTCTCCGCGATGGCGATCATCGAGGAGCTGAGCAAGGGCTTGATGATCGCCGACCTCGTCGCCGTGATCGCGAGCCTCGACATCGTCGCGCCCGAGGTCGACCGCTGATGCAGCAGCTCGCCGACAGCTTGCTCCAGACGGGCTTCCTGCAGGGCGTCCCGACCGAGGCCGGATACGCCCTCGTCATCGCGTTCTTCGCCTTCGTCCTGCTGAACTTCATCATGCTGATCGCCGGCGTGACGAGCTGGCTCGAGCGCCGCGTCTGGGCGCGCATCCAGTCGCGCGTCGGACCGAACCGCGTCGGCCCGCAGGGCGTGATCCAGTGGCTCGCGGACGGCATCAAGAACATCATGAAGGAGGACATCGTCCCGGCCGAGGCCGACCGTCCTCTCTTCAAGGCGGCACCGTACCTCGCGATGATGGGCTTCTTCGCGACGTTCGCGGTGATCCCGTTCGGCGACGGTCTCGTCGTCGCGGACTTGAACGTCGGCGTCCTCTACATCACCGCGGTCACGGCGCTCGTCGTCGTCGGCATCCTGATGGCGGGGTGGGCGTCGAACAACAAGTGGGCGCTCCTCGGCGGCATCCGCTCCGCCGCGCAGATCATCAGCTACGAGATCCCGGCCGGGATCGCCGTCATCACGGTCGTCCTCTTCACCGGCTCGCTCAGCATGCAGACGATCATCCGCGCGCAGGGCTGGGCGCCGTGGGACTGGTTCCTCTTCGCGAACCCGTTCCTCTGCATCGCTTCGTTCATCTTCTTCGTGTCCGCGCTGGCGGAAGGGAACCGGACGCCGTTCGACCTTCCCGAGGCGGAGTCCGAGCTCGTCGCGGGCGCTTTCACCGAGTACAGCGGCCTCCGGAACCTGCTCTTCTTCCTCGTCGAATGGGGCAACCTCTACGTGATCGGCGCCCTCTACACGACGATGTTCCTCGGCGGCTGGCAGATCCCGCCGATCACCGAGCAGCCGGTGATCCAGGGCGCGCTTCAGTTCGCGACGTTCTTCGCGAAGTCGTACTTCCTCGTGTTCGTCGCGATGTGGATCCGCGGCACGCTGCCGCGCGTCCGCGTCGATCAGCTGATGACCCTCTGCTGGAAGTACCTCGTCCCGATCACCTTCGCGAACCTGATCGGAGCGATGATCTGGTTCGTGCTCTTCCCGAACGGCCTCGCGATCATGCGTTTCGCGATGTTCGCGCTCGGCGTCGCCGTGACGATCTACTTCTTCTCGCGGATCCTGTTCCACCTGCGCCGCGCCCGCCCGCGGCTGCGCTTGAACCCGATCTCCTGAGTCGGGTCTGGACGAAGGAATGGGATACTTCAACAACATCCGCGAGACCATCCGGACGATTTTCGAGGGGATGGCGATCACCGCCTCCCACCTCGTCCGCGAGCCCTACACGGTCCAGTACCCGGATCGGATCGACCTCCCGATCCAGGACACGCTGCCGTTCCGCTACCGCGGGCTCCTCGACGTCGACCTCGAGATCTGCACGGGCTGTCTCGCTTGCGAGCGCGCCTGTCCGATCGACTGCATCGTCATCGAGGCGGAGAAGAACAAACAGACGAAGGAGATGATCCTCAGGCGCTTCGACATCGATCTGGCGAAGTGCATGTACTGCGGACTCTGCTCCGAGCCGTGCCCGACCGGCTCGATCCATCACACGCCCGAGTTCGAAGGGGCGGACTACTCGCTCGAGAGCATGGTCCGCCGCTTCGTGAAGGCTCCGATCCCGGCGTACAAGCCGACCAAGGGTCCGGAGACCGACCCCGAGATCGCCCCACTACTGACTCGCGGATTGAGGTACCTCGACGAGTTTGCTAGTCCGGGCGACTCGAAATGACGGTCTCTCCGGGCTAGACGCCGTAAATCCGAGTGGGACCCGTCCGGTGAATCGGTGATCTACGCCGCACTATTCTATCTGATCGCCGGGCTCACGGTCTTCTGTGCGCTCGGCGTCGCCCTGTCCAGGAACGTCGTGTATTCGGCGTTCTTCCTGATGGGCGCACTGCTCGGCGCAGCCGGGCTGTACGGCTTTCTGCTCGCCGATTTCGTCGCGGTCGTACAGATCCTCGTCTACGTCGGCGGCATCCTCGTGCTGACGCTGTTCGCGATCATGCTGACGCACCAGATCGCGGAGGTCGAGGTCTCGAACCGCTCCGTCGGCCGGCTTCCCGCGGCCATCCTCGTGATCGTCACCGGAGTCGGCATGGGCCTCGCGATCTTCCGCGCGCCCTGGCACACGGCTCCCTCCGGCGAGCCGCCGCCGACGACCTACGGGATCGGCGAGGCCTTCCTCGGCCCGTACCTCCTTCCCTTCGAGCTCGCCTCGGTCGTTCTCCTGACCGCACTCATCGGAGCGATCGTCCTCTCCCGCCGGGAGCTGCGCGACTGATGATCGAAATCGGGCTGCATCACTATCTGGTCGTCAGCTTGATCGTCTTCCTGGCGGGCCTCTTCACGGTCCTGACCCGGCGGAACGCGATCGGCATCCTGATGGGCGTCGAGCTGATCCTGAACTCGGCGAACATCAACTACGTCGCCTTCTCGCGCTTCGGCGGAGGCGGCTACGACGGGCAGATCTTCAGCATCTTCGTCATCATGCTGGCGGCCGCCGAGGCGGCGATCGGCCTCGCCATCGTTCTCGGGATCTACCGAAAGTTCGAGACGATCGACGTCGAAGCCACGGATACGCTTCGGGGGTAGCTGGCGTGTCTCATCCGATCGAAGTCGGCTACCTGCGCTGGATCGTCCTGCTGCCGCTCCTCGGCGCGATCATCAACGGTCTGTTCGGAGCGCACATCCAGAAGCGGCTCGGACGCGGCGCGATCGCGGCGATCGCGTGCACGCCGGTCGCGATCGCGTTCCTGATCTCGGTCTCGGCGTTCTTCCAGCTTCTCGGGCTCGAGCCGAACCAGCGCTTCCTCCTCGACGACATGTCGAAGTGGATCCACGTCGGCGACCTGAAGCTGAACCTCGCGTTCTGGGTCGATCCGCTCTCGTGCACGCTGATCCTCGTCGTCACCGGGATCGGCGGCCTGATCCACCTCTACTCGGTCGGCTACCTCGACGACGAGCCGAGCATCTGGCGCTACTTCGCCTACCTGAACCTCTTCACGGCGGCGATGCTGACGCTCGTCCTCGGCGACAGCCTCCTCGTGATGTTCGTCGGCTGGGAGGGCGTCGGGCTCTGCTCGTACGCTCTGATCGGGTTCTGGTACAAGGACCTGAACAACGCGACCGCTGGCTCGAAGGCATTCATCGTCAATCGAATCGGCGACTTCGGCTTCGTCCTCGGCATGTTCGCGCTCTACTGGTGCCTCGACGAGTCGGGGCAGGGCACGCTGATCTTCCGCGAGCTCGCCGAGCGCGTGCATCTGATCTCCGATCAGAAGGTCTTCGGGATCGCGGCGGCGACGTTCATCACGCTCGCGTTCTTCGTCGGAGCGACGGGCAAGTCGGCGCAGATTCCGCTCTACGTCTGGCTCCCGGACGCGATGGCGGGTCCCACGCCCGTCTCCGCGCTGATCCACGCCGCGACGATGGTGACGGCGGGCGTCTACATGATCGCCCGCATGAGCTTCCTCTTCGACATGGCGCCGGACACGCTCGCGGTGATCGCGACGATCGGGACGGCTACGGCTTTCCTGGCTGCGACGATCGGCGTCGCGCAGTGGGACATCAAGAAGGTCCTCGCGTACTCGACGGTCTCGCAGCTCGGCTTCATGTTCATCGCGATGGGCGTCGGGGCGTACTCGGCGGGCATCTTCCATCTGTTCACGCACGCGTTCTTCAAGGCATGTCTCTTCCTCGGGTCCGGCAGCATCATCCACGCCCTGCACCACGAGCAGGACATGCGGAACATGGGCGGCCTGAAGAAGTACATGCCGATCACGTTCCTCACGTTCTTCGTGTCGACGCTCGCGATCGCCGGCATCCCGCCGTTCGCGGGCTTCTTCTCGAAGGACGAGATCCTGTGGAAGGCCTGGTCGAGCCCTCACGGCTCGGGCTGGATCTGGCTCTTCGGCAGCATGGCCGCCGGGTTCACCGCCTTCTACATGTTCCGGCAGGTCTTCCTGACCTTCTTCGGCGAGTACCGCGGCGGGCAGGCGCACGGGCACGGCCATGCGGATCACGGCCACGCCGCCGATCACGCGCACGCTGTGCACGGCGGACACGGGCACGGCCAAGAGCCGCACGAGTCCTCGAAGGTGATCACCGGCCCGCTCGTCCTCCTGGCGCTCGGCGCGATCCTGACGGGCTTCCTGAACGTCCCCGGCGCCCTCGGCGGACATCACATCTTCGACAACTGGCTCGCGCCGGTGCTGCAGGCCGGCTCCCACGGCGCGGCGTCGCCCGCACACGGGGCGGCCGGGGCGCACGGCGTCGCTTCGGAGCTCGCGGCCGACGTGGAGCACGTCGCGCACTCGGTCGCGCACGATCCCTTCGAGTACATCCTGATGAGCGTCTCGGTCGGGATCGCTCTCTTCGGGATCTTCCTCGCGTGGCTCGTCTACGAGAAGAAGGCGATCTCGCCGGAGCGGTTCAGCGAAGTGCTCGGCGGCGTGCCGTACAACCTCGTCTACAACAAGTACTACGTCGACGAAGTCTATCAGGCGACGCTCATCCGCGGGACGCTCGCGCTGTCGCGCATCCTCTCCGCCTTCGATCGCTGGATCATCGACGGCGCGGTGAACGGCGCCGCGGCGGTCGTCCGGGTGGTCGCCCGGGTGGAGGGCGCTTTCGACACGTACGTCGTCGACGGCGCGGTGAACCTCGTCGGTGCGGTTTCGCTCTGGGCGGGGAACCGCATGCGGGCGATCCAGACCGGCCACATCTACTCGTACCTCTACGCCATCGTGATCGGCGTGGCCGTGGTGCTCTTCGTCCGTTTGATTTGAGCGAGAGGAAGCGATGCCGACGAATCCGTTGACCTGGATGATCTTCCTGCCGCTCCTCGGGGCGGCCGTGATCCTGTGTCTGCCGCGCAACGCGCATCAGCTCATCAAGAGCGTCGCCGCGGCGGCGACGGTCCCGCCGCTCCTGATGGCGTTCTCGCTGTTCCAGTCGTTCGACCGCACCATCGCGGACATGCAGTACGTGACGAAGATCCCCTGGATCGCTTCGTTCAACATCGAGTACTTCATCGGCGTCGACGGCATCTCGATCACGATGGTGCTGCTGACGGCGCTGCTGTCCTTCATCTGCATCTTCGCCTCGTGGGGCATCGAGAAGGCCGTCAAGGGGTATTTCGCGCTCTTCCTCCTCCTCGACACGGCGATGATGGGCGTGTTCTGCGCCCTCGATTTCTTCCTGTTCTTCGTCTTCTGGGAGGTGATGCTCCTGCCGATGTACTTCCTGATCGGCATCTGGGGCGGGCCGCGGCGCGAGTACGCGGCGATCAAGTTCTTCCTCTACACGATGGTCGGCAGCGTCCTGATGCTGGTCGTCATGCTGGCGCTGTACTTCTACAACGACCCGCACACCTTCGACCTGCTCGAGCTCGCGAAGCGCGCGCCGACGTACTCGGCGACCTTCCAGCGCTTCGCGTGGCTGGCGCTGTTCATCGGCTTCGCGATCAAGATCCCGGCGTTCCCGTTCCACACCTGGCTCCCGGACGCGCACGTCGAGGCGCCGACGGCGATCTCGGTGATCCTGGCCGGCGTGCTCCTCAAGATGGGGACCTACGGCATCCTGCGCATCAACTATCCGATCCTGCCGCAGGGGACGCTCGAGTTCGCGTACTGGTGCCTCGTGGCGCTCGGCGTCCTCAACATCGTCTACGGAGCGCTCTGCGCGATGGCGCAGACGGACTTCAAGAAGCTCATCGCCTACTCGTCGATCAGCCACATGGGCTACGTCATGTTCGGCATGGCGACGTTCACGTCGCAGGGCATCGACGGCGCAGTCCTGCAGATGTTCAACCACGGGACCGTCACCGCGATGCTCTTCCTCCTGGTCGGCGTGATCTACGACCGGGCGCATCACCGCGAGATCAACGGCTTCGGCGGGATCGCCGGGATCATGCCGTTCTACACGGGTTGGACCGCGCTCGCGTTCTTCGCGGCGATGGGCCTACCGGGGCTCTCCGCATTCATCTCCGAGGTGCTCGTCCTTCTCGGCGGCTGGCGGTACTACCCGGTGATGACGCTGATCGCGGCGAGCGCGGTCGTCCTGACGGCCGGCTACATGCTCTGGACGATGCAGCGGATCTACCTCGGCGCGCCGAACGAGAAGTACCTGACGCTGCCCGACATCAGCGCGCGCGAGGTCTTCACGCTCGTTCCGCTCGGGATCCTCGTCGTCGTGCTCGGCGTCTATCCGCAGCCGATCCTCGACCTGATCGGCGTGTCGCTCCACAAACTGAACGAGGTCGTGCTGTCGGCGGGGCAGGGCGGTCCGCTCGCGTCCACGGGCACGCCTCCGATCGTCCGCTAGGGCGGCGCGCGACCCTCGGGCGGAAACGGTTCCGTGAACCTCGACAACTTCCAGAGCCTCTCGTACAGCTTCCCGGCGCTGTTCCTGGGGTTCGCCGTCGTCGCGCTCTTCATGCTCGACCTCGTGATCTCCCGGAAGGAGTGGCTCGGGGACATCGCCCTCCTCGTCACGGCGATCGTCGTCCTCGGAGTCGTGCGGCTCCTCACCTCCGAAGCGGGGACGCTCTTCCACGGCAGCGTCGCGCTCGACGAGTTCGGGCTCTACTTCCAGCTCCTGATCGCGCTGGCTGCGTTCGCGACCGTGTGGATGTCGATCGGCTCGCGCGAGGTGCAGCGGACGAACCAGGGCGAGTACTACGCGATCGTCCTCGCGGCGACGCTCGGCATGCTGTTCATGGCCTCGGCGAACAACCTGCTGATGGCCTATCTCGCGCTCGAGTTCGTGAGCCTCGCGTCGTACGTGCTCGCGGGCTACTCGCGGCACAGCCGCCGCGCCGGCGAAGCGTCGCTCAAGTACCTGATCTACGGCGGCGTCGCCTCGGGCGCGATGATCTACGGCATGAGCTGGATCTACGGGCTCGCCGGGAGCCTCGAGTTCGGGGCGATCCAGCAGGCGCTGGCTTCCGGCAAGGAGGCCTCGCTTCCGCTCTACGTCGCCCTCCTGCTGACGCTCGCGGGCCTCGGCTACAAGATCTCCGCGTTCCCGTTCCACATGTGGGCGCCGGACGTCTACCAGGGCGCACCGATCCCCGTGACCGCGTTCCTCGCGGTCGGCTCGAAGACGGCCGGCTTCGCGTTGATGATCCGCTTCTTCTTCACCGCGATGGCGCACCAGAACGGCGGCGGCGTCTACGAGTGGGTCGGCGGAGACGGTTGGCACCAGCTCCTCCTCGCGCTGTCCGCGGTGACGATGACCTACGGCAACCTCGCGGCGCTGAACCAGCAGGACAACCTGAAGCGCCTCCTCGCGTACTCGAGCATCGCGCACGCCGGCTACGTGCTGATGGGCTTCGTGGTGCTGACGGACGACGGCCTCCGGGCGATGCTGTTCTACTTGACCGTCTACTACCTCATGAACCTCGGCGCGTTCGTGGTCGTGATGGTGGTCGCGAACTCGACGGGCCGCGAGGACCTCGCGGGCTTCCGCGGACTCGCCTGGCGCGGCGGTGCGCTGCCGGCGATCGCGATGGCGATCTTCATGTTCTCGCTGACCGGCTTGCCGCCGCTCGCCGGATTCATCGGCAAGTTCTATCTCTTCGCGGCGGTCGTGCAGCAGGGGCTCTGGCTGCTCGCCCTGATCGGCGTCGCGAACAGCGTCGTCTCGCTGTTCTACTACGCGAAGATCGTGCGGACGATGTTCCTCGACCAGCCGATCGGCGGCGAGGGCGCGGTCGCGATGGACTGGCACAACGGCGTCCTTCTCGGGCTCCTGACGATCGCGACGGTCGTCCTCGGGATCTTCTGGGGGCCGCTGTTCGACCTCGCCGACCGCTCCGCCAGATTCTTCCCTTGAGAGGGGCGCCGCCCCTCTCCTCCACGCGGCAAAGCCTGAGCTGCGCCTCCTCACCCCGCTCGCTGGCGCTCGGGCGCGCCCTGCGCGCGCGGAGGCGGCCGACGGACAGCGGAGCGCTGCGGTAGTCGCGGCGGGCGTGTTATCGTCGACGGTGATGGAGCCGCGGTTCACGGTCTCGCTGGCGCAGATCAAGCCACGTCTCGCGGACGTGCCGGCGAACCTCGAACTCTACGAGCGCGCCGTGCGCGAGGCGCGCGGACAGGGCGCGGATCTCGTCGTCTTTCCCGAGCTGAGCCTGACCGGCTATCACCTGAAGGACGAGGTTCAGGCCGTCGGCGAGAAGCTCGACGGGCCCGTCCTGGGGCGACTGCGCGAGCTCTCGCGCGACCTGGCGCTCGTCGTCGGCTTCGTCGAGGAGGCATCGGACTATCGCTTTTTCAACAGCGCGGCCCTCCTCGATCGCGGCGAGATGGTCCACGTCCACCGCAAGGTCTACCTGCCGACGTACGGGATGTTCGACGAGAACCGCTACTTCGCGCGCGGCGGGCGAATCGCCGCCTTCGACAGCCGTTTCGGGCGCGCGGCGACGCTCGTCTGCGAGGACCTCTGGCACCCGTCGACGGCGCACGTCGCGGCGCTCGACGGTGCGATCACGCTCCTCTGCCCCTCGTCGAGCCCGGCGCGAGGCGTGCGCGAGAGCACTGAGCAGGACGACAACGCACGCACCTGGGAGCTCCTGAACCGCGCGTACGCGGTCGCGTACGGCATCTTCGTGATCTACGTGAACCGCGTCGGCTTCGAGGACGGCGTGGGCTTCTGGGGCGGCTCGGAGGTGCTCGACGCGTCGGGACGGCGGGTCGTCAAGGCGCCGTACTACGAGGAGGCCGTCGTCTCGTGCGAGATCGACCTCGCCGCGGCGCGGCGACAGCGCATCATGTCGCCGCTCCTCCGCGACGAGGACGTCGACCTCACGATCCGCGAGCTGCAGCGAATCCAGGGGAAGCCGCAGTGAGCGCGCCGTCTGCCAGGACCCGTCCCGCGACGCCGGCGCCGCCTCTCAACGCTCTTCTCCTGCAGCGAATCCTCACCGCCTTCATCCGCGACGAGGTGACGAAGACGGGTGCTGCGGGCGTCGTGCTCGGCTTGTCGGGCGGCGTCGACTCGAGCCTCGCGGCCGGGCTCGCAGCCGAAGCGCTCGGTCCGGAGAACGTGCTCGGGATCGAGATGCCGTACCGCACATCGAGCCCCGAGAGCCTCGCGCACGCGGACGCGGTCGCCGTGAAGTTCGGCTTCGAGACGATCCGCATCGACATCACGCCGCAGCTCGACGCCTACTTCGAGCGATTTCCCGACGCGAGCGCGATGCGACGCGGCAACAAGATGGCGCGCGAGCGCATGACGATCCTCTACGATCACTCCATGCGACTCGGCCGCCTCGTGCTCGGCACGAGCAACAAGACGGAGCTCCTCCTCGGCTACGGCACGCTCTACGGCGACATGGCTTCCGCCGTGAATCCGCTCGGCGATCTCTACAAGACACAGGTGTGGGACCTCGCGAAGGCGATCGGCGTTCCCGCGGCGATCGTCGAGAAGCCGCCGACCGCGGACTTGACACCCGGCCAGACCGACGAGGGCGACCTCGGCTTCTCCTACGAGGAGGTCGATCACCTCCTGCACGCGATGGTCGACCATCGCTACGAGGCGGAAGAGCTGGTTGCGGCCGGCTTCGATCCCGCCTTCGTCACGGCGGTCGCGACGCGCGTGCAGCGCTCACAGTTCAAGCGGCGGCTTCCGGTGATCGCGAAGGTCTCGAACAGAACGATCGACCGCGACTTCCGCTACGCGCGCGACTGGGGGCTGTGATTGGCCGAGGGGAGGGTGGGCACGATCTACGTGGTCGCGACGCCCATCGGGAACCTCGAGGACATCACGCTGCGCGCCGTCCGGATCCTCGGGGAGGTCGACGTCGTAGCCGCGGAGGATACGCGCCGGACGCGCATCCTGCTTTCGCACCTGGGCATCCGGAAGCGCGTGATCTCGTATCACGACGCCGTCGAGGCGGCGCGCGCTCCGGAGCTCGTGGGGCGTGCTCTCGCGGGCGAGTCGATTGCTCTCGTGAGCGACGCGGGCACGCCGCTCGTCGCGGATCCCGGCTATCGACTCGTGACCGCCGCGGTCGAGAGCGGCGTTCCCGTGGTGCCGATCCCAGGGCCGTCCGCGCCCCTCGCGCTCCTGTCGTGCGCCGGCTTGCCGACCCAGCGCTTCACGTTCGCCGGGTTCCTGCCGTCGCGCGCTTCGGCGCGCCGAAGGTTCGTCGCGGACCTGCGCGACCTGCGCGAGACACTCGTCCTCTTCGAGACGGCGAAGCGGCTGCCCGGCTCTCTCGCGGACCTGGCCGAGATCCTCGGACCCAGGCCCGTCGCGATCGGACGCGAGCTGACGAAGCGCTTCGAGGAGATCGTTCGCGGAGATCTCCGCGAGCTCGCCGAGCGCTTCGGGGATACCGAAGCAGCTGCCCGATTGCGCGGCGAGATCGTCCTCGCGATCAGAGGACGGGACGACGATTCCGCGGCGCCGGCGGACGAGGCCGACCTCGAGAGCCGGATCCTCGCGCACGTCCGCGCGCGCCTCGATCAGGGCGAAGCGCCGTCGCAGGCGGCCAAGCACGTCGCAGCCGAGCTCGGCGTTCCGCGAAACGAGGTGTACCGGCACGCGCTCGCGGCACGAACGGAGCGGGCGGCGCGAGAGCTGCACTCCGACGCCGAGCCCGATTGACGAGTCGGGAGGCCGCCCCTATCTTGTGCACCGTGCTTCGCGCCGACGGGAAGTTTCGGATCGGCCAGGTGGTTCGACACCGGGTGTATCCGTTCCGGGGTGTGATCTTCGACGTCGATCCGACCTTCAGCAACACCGAAGAGTGGTGGCAATCGATCCCCGAAGACCTTCGCCCCCGGAAGGAGCAGCCGTACTACCACCTGCTCGCCGAGAACGACACGAGCTACTACGTCGCGTACGTCTCGGAGCAGAACCTGCTGCCCGACGAGACGGGCGAGCCGATCGGACACCCGCAGGTCCCCGAGCTGTTCGGCGAGCTGCACGACGGCTTCTACGAAGTGAGAAGCCGCCATCTGCATTAGTCTCCGCGCGGCTCTGCCGCGCGGTCGAGCGACAGCGAGCGGGGTGAGGAGGCGCAGCTTGGGCTTCGCCGCGTGGAGGAGCGGGGCGGCGCCCCTCTCGCGGAATCACCGCGGGGGCTTCGGGCTCGGGAGCTCCTTCCGCTCGTAGCCCTTCCAGATCTCGAACGTGTCGGGTGTGATCTCGACCTTCTGGATGTCCTCGAAGAAGGTCTCGCTCCGCACCTTGCCGCCTTCGGTTCGGCGCGTGCGTAGAGGGAAGCCGTCGACGCGATCGAGAAGCTCGAAGGGCTGCTCCGCTCCCGGAACCGAGCCGGCGAGCGCTCCGGTCATCTTCCCCTGGAAGCGGCCGAGCTCCTTCACTACGGCGAGGTCGTCGGGCACGAGCCCGACCGCCTCGTAGGGGGCGACGCACACGTCGCCCTTCCTCTGGCCGCCGCGGCTCAAGCGGACGATTCGGCACGAGTGATCGTGCACCTCGTCCTTCTCCTTCGTGGCGGCCGCCTCGAGCGGCGGCGTCTTCTTCGCCGCTCCGCCGGGGGCCGGAAAGGGAAGCGCGCCGTTCGCGAGCATCCGCTCGATCATCTTGCGCTGCGCCTCGGGCATCTTCGCGAGCTGGTCGTCGATCTGCCGGCGCGCTTCGGCCATCTCGCCGGCGAGCTGCGCGGCGGCCGCTTCGTCGATCTGGACGTAGGACCGGTCGTCGTGGCGCACGACCCGGAGGACGTCGTTCTTGCCGTCGAAGATGAGCGACGTGGCGCCCGCACCGCTCGGCGCCGCGCCGAGATCGATGCGGAGGAGCGTTCCTTCGACGCGCATCCGACCCGATCCGGAGGCCTTCTCGTTGCCGGGCACGACGGTGCGCATCTTGAGGTCGACGCCCGCTTCGGCGGCACTCGCTTGCGCGAAGAGGCAAGCGCACGCGGCCGCGAAGACCAGCGCGGAGCGGCTTCGAAGTTCTCGCTTCATGCCGCTCACCGTACCAGGAAGTCGCGCAGATCGTCGCACGGTGCCTCGTCGCTTCGCGCGACGTCGCGCACGCGCGCGGCGGGCGGTCCGCGCCGGCACCAGTCGACGAGCTGTCGGATGCTCGACGAGGCACCCTCGGCGAGGATCTCCACCGAGCCGTCGGAACGGTTCCGCGCCCAGCCGACGACACCGAGCCGCCGCGCTTCCACCTGCGCGGAGCCGCGATACCACACACCCTGGACGCGGCCGCGGATCTCGAGCCGGACCCGAACCCGCTTGCTTCCGCTCGGATCCGCCGGATCGCTCACGCGAGCCGAGAGGGCAAAGCGCTTCTATTCGCGCTTGGTGACGTTGGTCGCCTGCGGGCCCTTGTCGCTGTCGGCAATCTCGAAGTCGACTTCCTGACCTTCGGCAAGAGTCTTGTAGCCGTCACCCTGAATCGCCGAGTAATGCACGAAGACCTCAGGTCCGCCTTCCTGGACGATGAAGCCGTAGCCCTTGGCATTGTTGAACCACTTGACGCGACCGTGAGGCATAGAAAGCTCCCTGGTAATTCGATTCGGCGAAGTAGCTCCGGTCGTCAGGGGAGGAGCTGCTCGCTTTGGCCTGGGCTCGTGTACCAGGAAGCCAAGCCGAACGCGAAGCCTTTCAGCAGGTTTTTCAAGGGCGATTGAGGCCCGTGGTACGTGGTAAGGACTTCCCTGGGTCCTCAATCGCTGGCCGGGAGGGTGAGGCGGTAGGTGCGCCGGCCCCGCTGCACCGTGATCGAGACCGGGCTCGGCTCGCGAAGGTTCCCGACGGCGCGCCGGAATGCGGCGATGCTCGTCGTCGCCGTGTCGCCGACCGCTACCAGGAGGTCGCCGGGACGGAGCCCCGCCCGGGCCGCGTGGCTGCCCTGACGCACCCGCTCGAGCTCGACGGCTCGGGCGCGCGGCGATTCCCGGACTCCGATCCCGAGCCGCCTCCAGGCGAGCGAATCGAGGTCCGACTCGGCGTACTCGGTCGCGACCACCTGGAGCTCCCGGATGTCGGAGCCGCGATGGACCTCGAGCCGGAGCCGGCTGCCGACGCCGGCCGCGGCGAGGCGCTCATCGAATTCGTCCCGCGCCCGGACGGTCGCGCCGTCGACGGAGACGACGACGTCTCCGACCTCGAGGCCCGCCACGGCGGCGGGCCCTCCGGGCTCGACCTCGCGCACGACGACGCCCTTGGTCGCGCGAATCCCGAGTCCGGCGGCGAGATCGGGCGTCAGGTCCTGGACCCGAAGGCCGACCCGTCCCAGTCGGACCTCGCCGTGCCGGATCAGCTCCGTCGTGATCTGCTGCGCGCGCGCCGACGGGATCGCGAAGCCGATGTTCTCGGCGCGGCCCATGATTGCCGTATTGATGCCGATCACGTCGCCCTGGATGTTCAGGAGCGGTCCCCCGGAGTTCCCTGGATTGATCGAAGCATCGGTCTGGATGAAGTCGAAGTACGTTCGATCCTCGAGACGAAGCGAGCGCCCCGAAGCGCTGACGACGCCGGTCGTGACCGTGTGCGAGAAGCCGAACGGATTGCCGATCGCGATCACCGTCTCGCCGATCAAGAGGTCGTTGCTCGCGCCGAACGAGACGTGCGGCAGATGGAGATCGTCGCCGTCGATTCGCAGCACGGCGAGATCGGAGTGCTCGTCCGTGCCGACGACGCGCGCCTCGAGCTCGCGCTCGTCGGCGAGCAGGACGGTGATCTTGTGCCCACGCGCGACGACGTGCGCGTTCGTCACGACGTAGCCGTCCGGACGGACGATCACGCCCGAGCCGAGGCTCGTTCGCGTGTAGCGCCGCCCCGGCTGCCGCTCGAAGAACCGACCGAAGAACTCGTCGAAGAAGGGGTCGGGCCGGACGACGACCAGCTCCTCCGCGGAGATGTTGACGACCGCGGGCCGGACCTTCTCGATCGCCTCGACGATCGGCGTGCGCCGGCTCGTGTCGGGAGCCGCGCCGGCCGAGCCTGCGCTCAGGTGTACGAGAGCGAGCGCTGCGATCGCCGCCGCGGCAACGAGCCCGACGCGTCGAGAGGAGCGGATGGCCGGCCTCCGGGTCAGGAGTTGGCCGCTTGGCTCCGGACGACGGGAACCTCCTCGGCGGCGTCTCCGACCTCGAGGTAGGTGTAGCCCGAAAGGCCCTGCTCGTAGCGGCGCCGCAGGCGCGCCGATTCCTCGACCGTGATGCGGCCCTCGCGGAGCGCGAGCTCGATCGCGCGTCGCGCGCGCTCGACGAGCTCGGGCTTGCTGAACTGGACGTAGCCGAGCACCTCCTCGACCGAGTCGCCCTCGACGAGATGCTCGATCTCGAGCCGGTCGCCGTCGCCGAGGCGGACGTGCACGGCGTCGGTGTCGCCGAAGAGGTTGTGGAGGTCGCCGAGGATCTCCTGGTAGGCGCCGACGAGGAAGATCGCGATGTAGTAGGGCTCGCCGTTCACCGGGTGGAGGTCGAGGACGTGCTTGACGTCGTGCCGGTCGATGAACTGGTCGACCTTGCCGTCCGAGTCGCAGGTCAGGTCCGCGAAGACGCCCCGCCGCGTCGGCTTCTCGCCGAGGCGGTGGATGGGCATCACCGGGAAGAGCTGCTTCACCGCCCAGTGGTCGGGCGCCGACTGGAAGACGGAGAAGTTGCCGTAGTACGTGTCGGCCATCGAGCGCTCGAGCCCCTCGAGCTCTTCGGGCAGGTAGTCCATCTCGCGCGCGAGCCGAAGGATGCGCTCGCAGCACGCCCAGAAGAGCCGCTCGAACTGGCCGCGCGTCTTCAGGTCGAGGAAGCCCAGGTTGAAGAGAGTGAGCGCTTCCTCTTTCGTCTGGAGGGCGTCGTGGTACGACTCGATCACGTTCTTCCGCGTGATCGACTGGTAGACGTCGAAGAGCTTGTGCACGGCCTTGTGGTCGTCTTCGCCCGGCGGGCGCGGCGCCGTCTTCGGCAGGAGCTCGTTCACGCCGAGCACGTTGAAGATCAGCACCGAATGGTGCGCGACCATCGCCCGGCCCGTCTCCGTGATGATGTCCGGATGGGGGACGCCCTTCTCCTCGCAGGACTCCATGACCGTGGCCACGATGTCGCGGGCGTACTCGAGGTTCGTGTAGTTCATCGACGACTGGAAGTTCGTCTGCGAGCCGTCGTAGTCGACGCCGAGGCCGCCGCCGACGTCGAGATAGTGGAGGCCCGCACCCATCTGCACCAGCCCGACGTAGAAGCGCGTCGCCTCCTGCACCGCCTCGCGAATCGCGCGGATCGTCGTGATCTGCGAGCCGACGTGGAAGTGCAGCAGCTCGAGGCAGTCGAGCATGTTGCGCGCGCGGAGCCGGTCGACGGCCTCGATCAGCTCGTCGGCCGTGAGCCCGAACTTGCTCCGGTCGCCGCCCGACTCGACCCAGCGGCCCGCGCCGCGCGCGGCGAGCTTGACTCGCACGCCCAGGTGCGGGCGGATGTCGAGCTCGCGCGCGACCTCGAGAGCGAGCTCGAGCTCGTGGAAGCGGTCGAGGACGATGATCGGCGTCCGACCGAGCTTCTGCGCGAGGAGCGCGATCTCCATGTAGGCGCGATCCTTGTACCCGTTGCAGATGATCAGCGCGTCGGGATCGTCTGCGATCGGAAGGATCGCGAGGAGCTCGGGCTTGCTGCCGGCCTCGAGACCGACGCCGTGGCGCCGTCCGAAGTCGATCACCTCCTGGACGACGTGGCGCTGCTGATTGACCTTGATCGGGTAGATCGCGCGGTGGCGCCCCTTGTAGTGGTGCTCGTCGATCGCGCTCTCGAAGCACGCGCAGAGATCGCGGATGCGCGTCGCGAGGATGTCCGAGAAGCGGATCAGGAGCGGCAGGTGCAGGCCGCGGTGCCGCAGGTAGGTCACGAGCTCGGCGAGGTCGATGCCGGGACCGGCCTCGCCGCGTGGGCGAACCTCGACGTTGCCCTGCGGATTGATCGTGAAGAAGCTCGAGCCCCAGGCGTCAACGTCGTAGAGCTCGAGCGCGTCCTGGATCGTCCATCCACGCACGATCTTTCGAGGTATACCGGTGCGTCCGCGCTCGTGCCAGCGATCAGGCGCGTTTCGGCGCCGGCTCCCGTGACACGAGGCGCAGCGAATCGAGGCGCACGCGCGCCGCTCGCAGATGCTCTCCGAGGCTTTCGATCTCGCGCGCGGCGAGAGCGAGCTCTTCGGGGCGGATCCGGTCGTTGACGGCGCGGAGCGCGCGCAGCCGATCCAACTCGGCGCCGAGCTCGTCGTGCAAGCGGCGGAGAGCCAGCTCGACGAGGGCGTCGCGGGCCTCTCCCGCGAGGCCGGAAGCCGCGCCGAGCATGCGCGAGAGCACCTGACCGTCCTTCGGGAGCGCGGGTCGTGCCGCACGTCCCAGGCGCGCGTCCGGGGGCAGGTCGGCGCGGGAGCCGCTCTGGTCGACGACGACGCGCACGGGCGTCGGTGCGAGAAAGCGGTCCGCGGCGAGCTCGCGCGGCGCCAGCACCTCGGCGACGAAGTACGCCTCGAGGAGAAGGGCAGGCGCTCCAGGCGCGGTCCAGACGGCCGCCGCCGAGCTTCCCCGCGTCGTCCCGAGGAGCCGCTCGATCGCTCCCTGTGCGAGCGGATGGTCGCGCGTGAGGAACGTCAGGTCCTCGCGCTCGAGCGCCGTGCGTCTCGCAAACGTCACGGAGAGCCCCGCTGCCGGCAGCCCGGGAAGCGCGTCGACGAAGAGACCTTCGGCCGAGAGGCGGTAGGTCCGCGGGCCGATCTCCTCCGCCTCGACGCCGAAATGCTCGAGGAGGCGCACGAGGAACTCGTCGAAGCTCGGGTCGTCGTCCTCGCGGACGATCTCCGCGATGAGACGGCGGGCGCGCTCCGGGCGGAGCGACGAGCGCTCGAGCAAGCGGTCGCGTCCCTGCTCGAGGCGGGCCGCGATCTCCTCGCGACTTCGCCGCGTCTCCTCGAGGAGCGAGGCGAAGCGCGCCTCGTCGAGGCGTCCCTCGGTCTTCGAGGAGAGCGCCGCTTCGACCGCTGCGCCGTGCCGGGCGAGCAGCTCGGCGCCGCCGCGCAGCGTCCGTGCGAAGTCCTCGAGCCCTTCGTCGTGCCAGCGCGCGAGCACCTCGTGCGCCGTGCCGGCGAGGTAGGGGACGTGGATCTCGACGGGCCGCGAGCGCCCGATCCGGTCGAGGCGTCCGATCCGCTGCTCGACGAGCTCCGGGTCGAGCGGCAGATCGAAGAGGACGAGGTGGCGCGCGAACTGGAAGTTCCGTCCCTCGCTGCCGATCTCCGAGCAGACGAGAAGCCGCGCGCCGTTCGGCTCGGCGAACCAGGCCGCATTCCGGTCGCGCTGCACCAGCGTCAACCCCTCGTGGAACGGCGCGGTCTTGATCTGCGCACGCTGCTCGATCGCGGCGAGGATCGCCCCGACCTGCTCGCGCGCGTGGCAGATGAGGAGCACCTTGTCGTCGGGGCTCGCGCGAAGGAGGTCGAGCAGCCAGCCGATGCGCGGATCGTCGCGGTAGTCGAACGGCTCCCGATCGGCGTCGTCGCGTCCGCCCGCGAGCGGTACGAGATGCGGTGCGCGCGCGGGAAAGCCCGCGATCGCCCCGCGCGTGTTGCGGAAGAGGACGCGTCCGGTGCCGTGCCGGTCGAGGAGGTCCGAGACGAGGCGCTCGCGTGCGCTCTCGTCGCCCCGCTCGAGCGCGGCGAGCGGGGCGGTGAGGCTTTCCGTCGGATCGCGCGCGAGGATCTCGCGGTCGGCTGCGGTCGGCTCCTCCCGCGCGTCGAGGCGCGCGACGAGGTCGGCGAGCGCGGCGAAGCCCGCCTGCTCGCCGAGGAACGATTCCAGATCGACGTGGCGCTTCGGGTCGAGGAGGCGGAGCCGCGCGAAGTGACCGGTCTCGCCGAGGCGCTCCGGCGTTCCGCTCAGGAGGAGCACGCTCGGGATCGCGCCGGCGAGCGCTTCGATCAAGCGGTAGCCGGGGCTGGCGTCGTCCGGTGACCAGGAGAGCCGATGCGCTTCGTCGACGATCAGGACGTCCCAGCCCGCCTCGAGCGCGTCGCGCGCGTTCTGCGGGTCGCCGAGAAGGAAATCGAGGCTCGCGAGGACGAGCTGCTCCTCGAGGAACGGATTCGCCCCGGGATCCGCGGCGCGGATCGCGGCGCAGCGCTCCTCGTCGAAGAGCTTGAACCAGAGATGGAAGCGCCGCACGAGCTCGACGAACCACTGGTGCACGAGCGACTCGGGGACGAGGATCAGAACGCGTCCGACGCGGCCGCCGAGGAGCTGGCGATGGAGCACGAGGCTCGCCTCGATCGTCTTGCCGAGCCCGACCTCGTCCGCCAGGAGGACGCGCGGTGCGTGTCGCGCGGCGACGTCGCCGGCGATCGAGAGCTGGTGCGGGAGGAGGTCGATCCGTCCGCCGAGGAAGCCGCGCACCGGCCCGCCGCGAATGGCTGCGAGATGGTGCAGCGCCTCGATCCGGAGCGCATGCACCCGCGCGTCGTCGACGTCGCCGCGGCGGAGACGCGCTTCCGGCGCGCCGACGTCGAGCGCGTCCGCGAGCTCGTCCTCGCGCAGGCTCCGGCCCTCGCCGCGGTACACGATCCGGCCTTCGCTCTCGGCGACGTCCTCGACGCGGAACGTCTCGCCCCCGCGGCCGGAGACCGAGTCGCCGACACGGAAGCGAATCCGGCGGAGCGGCGCCGCGGCCTTCGCGTAGCGACGCCGCTCGCCCGCGCCTGCGAACTCGAGCTCCACCTGACGATGCTCCACCGAGACGACCGTGCCGAGCCCGAGCTCCGGCTCGGCCTCACTCACCCAGCGCTGTCCGATCGCGAAAGCTTCCACCGGGCACGCAGGCTAACGCTGCGCTACGAAGCGGGCCATGGGTGGGAGCGGGACGTCGATGCCGTGGCCCGCGCATCCGCTCGTCTACGAGGTGCACACGTGGGCGTGGCTCGGCGAGCTCGAGCACGCTGCCGGACGTCGCCTGACGCTGGCGGACGTTCCGGAAACGGAGATCGAGCGCCTTGCCGCGCTCGGCTTCGACGCGCTCTGGCTGATGGGTGTCTGGCAGCGGAGCCCGCGCGGGCGAGAGATCGCACGGTCCCACGCGGGGCTGCACGGCGCCTACCAGGCGGCGTTGCCCGACTGGGCGGAGCACGACATCGTCGGCTCGCCGTACGCGGTACACGCGTACCGCGTCGATCCGTACCTCGGCGGCGACGAAGCGCTCGCGCGCCTGCGGGAGCGCCTCCGCGCGCATGGCCTTCGTCTCGTGCTCGACTTCGTGCCGAATCACCTCGCCGTCGACCACGCGTGGACGGAGAGCGATCCGACGCTCTTCGTCCGGCCGAGCGAGGAGCATCTCGCGGCGCGTCCGCACGACGCATTTCGCAACGCACGAGGCGAGGCGCTCGCGCACGGGCGGGATCCGTATTTCGACGGCTGGACCGACACCGTCCAGCTCGACTACCGCCGTGCGGCAGTCCGCCGTGCGATGCGGGAGACGCTCTGCGATCTCGCCGGTCGTTGCGACGGCCTGCGTTGCGACATGGCGATGCTCGTCCTTCGAGACGTGTTCCGGCGCACCTGGGGCGGCGACTTCGAGGCGCCCGGGGACGAGTTCTGGCCGGAAGCGATCGCGATGGTGAAGCGCGCGCATCCGGCTTTCGTGTTCATCGCGGAGGTGTACTGGGGGCTCGAGCGCGAGCTGCACCTGCAGGGCTTCGACTACACGTACGACAAGCGCCTCTACGATCTGCTGCGCGCACGCGAGCACGATCGGCTCTCGGCGCACCTCCGCTCGGGCCTGGAGGAGCAGTCGCGGCACGTGCGCTTCGTCGAGAATCACGACGAGGAGCGCGCGGCCGACGCGTTCGGGGATCCGTGGGGACGCGGCGCGGCGCTCTTCGCGCTGGCGCTGCCGGGGCTTCGGCTCGTCCACGAAGGACAGCTCGAGGGACGCCGCCGGAAGCTTCCGGTGCAGCTCGGACGGCGCGCCGACGAGTCCGCGGACGCCGCGCTCGCGTGCTTCTACCAAGCGCTCCTCCCGATGCTCGCCGATCCGGAGTGGCGCGCGGGCGCGTGGGCCCCGCTCGATCTTCCGCCCGGCGTCGTCGGCTATCGGTGGACGCTCGGCGATCGAGCGAGGATCGTCGTCGCGAACCTCTGGGGCGAGCCGGCGCGGTGCCGCGTTCCGAGCGCTCTTCTCGGCCTCGACGGGACGGGCTCGCTCGGCGTCCGCGAGCGCTTTGCCTCCGCTCCGTGGGCCCAGGCGTCGGCGTCGATCGAGGGGGAAGAGGTCGCGATCGAGGTCCCCGGTCTCGCCGCGCGTCTGCTCGAAGTCGGCGCGTGCACGGCGTAACTCGTCGGATCGCCGCGTAAGATTCGCGGCTGTACGCTTGCCCATGCGGGCACCGGATGCCATCCGCGCGGCTTCGCCGCGCGGCCGAGCGGAGGGCGAGCGGGGAGAGGAGGCGCAGCTTAGGCTTCGCCGCGTGGAGGAGAGGGGCGGCGCCCTTCTCTTACAATTGATACGCGTTGTGCAGGTACTGGAGAAGCATGCGGCGCGCGCTGAAGAACGATCCGTTCAGCGCGATCGCGGAGCGCATCACCTCGCCGAAGCGCTCGGGGTGCTCGTAGTAGAGCGGCATGATCTCCTTCTCGAGCTTCTCGTAGAGAGAGTTCGCCTCGCTCGCGGCGTCCGACTCGACCTCGGCGCTCTCGCCGATCGACCAACCCGTGACGCCTTCGACGCAGCCCTCGATCCACCAGCCGTCGAGGATGCTCAAGCTCGGCACGCCGTTCAGCGCGGCCTTCATGCCGCTCGTGCCCGAAGCCTCCTGCGGCTTCTGCGGCGTGTTGAGCCAGACGTCGACGCCGGCGCAGAGGATCCGTCCGAGCGCCACGTCGTAGTCCGGCAGATACACGGTCGGCACCGCGCCCTCGAGCGAGCGCGCCGCGTCGAACACGCGCCGGATCATGTCCTTCCCCGCGCCGTCGTTGGGATGCGCCTTGCCGGCGTAGACGACCTGGAGCGGTCCGACCTCGCGTGCGATGCGCCGCAGGCGCTCGATGTCGTGGAAGAGAAGGTCGGCTCGCTTGTAGGGCGTCGCACGCCGCGCGAAGCCGATCGTCAGCACGTCCGGCTTGAAGCCGGCGTTCGTGCGGCGGTTCACCTCGTCGAGGAGGAGGGCCTTCGCCGCCTCGTGCGCCTCGCGGATCCGGTCGACGGAGATCTGCATCGCGTAGCGCAGGTTCAGGCTGTCGAAGCGCCAGTCCGGGATCTCACGGTCGAAGAGCTCCTGGAACGAGTCGGAGGTCCACGTCGGCGAGTGCACGCCGTTCGTGATCGAGCGGATCGGATAGTGCGGGAACATGCCGCGCGCGACCTCGCCGTGGCGCATCGCGACGCCGTTCACGTAGCGCGCGAAGAAGAGGGCGAGGGAGGTCATGTTCAGCGTGCCCTCGTTGCAGCAGCCGAGACCGATCAGCTTCTCCGTGCGCGCGTCGCCGAGGACCGAGCGGACCTGGTCGAGCGGGAACTGGTCGTGACCCGCCGGGACCGGCGTGTGCGTCGTGAAGATGCAGTGGCGGCGGACGAGCTCGCAGTCCGTGGCGGACGTCTTCTCGCCTTCGTCGTCGTCGCCCTGTCTCTCCTCCAGAAGCGCGAGCCCGAGAAGCGCCGAGTGTCCCTCGTTCATGTGATACGAGCGGAGCTCCCAGTGGCCCAGCGCGCGCAGGATCGCGAGCCCGCCCATGCCGAGAAGCGCTTCCTGCCGCAGGCGATAGTGGTGATCGCCGCCGTACAGCTGATCCGTGAGCGCGCGATCCTCGGGCGCGTTCTGCGCGAGGTCGGTGTCGAGGAAGAGCACCGGGATCTCCGCGCCGGACACGCCGCGGATCCGATAGCGCCAGGCGCGCAGGTGCACCGTGCGTCGCTCGAGCTCGAGCGTCACGACGGGCGCCAGCGGCTCGAGCTTCTTCTCGGGCGACCACTCCTCCGGCGCCTCCGTCTGGTTCCCGTTCCCGTCGATGCTCTGGTGGAAGTAGCCCTTGCGGTGCACGAGCGTCACGCCGACGACCGGGACGCCCTGATCCGCCGCGGCGCGCAGCGTGTCGCCGGCGAGGACGCCGAGACCGCCGGAGTAGGTCGGAAGCTCGGAGTCGACCGCGATCTCCATCGAGAAGTAGGCGATCAGGGTGTGGTTCCGTCGGTCCATAGGCGAGTACCTGTACCGCGAGCGCCAATACGATCCAACCTCGTGGGCACGGATCGCTCGTCTCCGTTTCCGGACGTTCCCACATCGTGTGCAAGCCTTGCAGTCGGAGGGTCTGCGACCGTACCTTCCCCGGACGAAATGGGGGCATGGATGGGGTGCCGCCGGGTCGCGGTCGTGTCGGGGCTGCTCCTCGGCTGTGCACGAGAGCCCGCGAAGGTGCCCGAGGTGCGCTTCGTCGACGTGACCGAGGAGTCCGGCGTCGCGCGGAAGACGCCGACCTACGACGCCGCCGTCGGCGACTTCGACGCGGACGGCGCCCCCGACGTGTACGTGGGGAATCACGAGTACGAGTCGGTGCTGCTGCGCAACGACGGCAGCGGTCACTTCGAGAACCGCATCGGCGGCTCGGGGATCGATCCGCTCGGCGACAAGCACGGCACCGCCTGGACCGACGCGAACGGCGACGGGCTCCTCGACCTCTTCGTGTCGCTCGGAGCATTTCGCGGCAAGGGCACGAAGGCGAACCCCTTCTACTGGAATCGCGGCGGCGGCCGCTTCGAGCGTGCGGGCGACGACGTCGGGCTCGAAGATCCGAGCGGCCGCTCGCGCGCCGTCGCGAGCTTCGACTTCGACCGCGACGGACATCTCGATCTCCTCGTCGCGAACCACGCGACGCCGAGCCGGCTCTTCCGGAACCGCGGCGACGGAACGTTCGAGGACGTCTCGGAGAAGACGGGCGTCTCGCGGTACTCCGCGGAGGCGGTGACCTGGACCGACTACGACGCGGACGGCAACGTGGACATCCTGTTCTTGACGAACTCGGACGGGATGCGGCTCCTGCGGAACGACGGCGGTCGCCGCCTCGTCGACGTGACGGAGGAGGTCGGGCTCGATCCCTGGCTCGAAGCGGGCGGCGTCGCGTTCGGTGACTACGACGACGACGGCGTGCTCGATCTCTACGTGAGCCGCGGCTGGGGCTATGTCCCGCACGCGTACGACGACGGCGCCGGCACGATCCGCTTCGCGCTCTTCGGGAAGTCGCCGCGCGGGTTCGACTTCGAGAGCCCCGTCGCGGACGGCGGCACGATCCGGGCGGAGCTCTACCAGCAGGGCTCGCCCGCAAAGCCCGAGCAGCTCCGCTGCGGTGAAAGCGGGCGGCCGTCGTCGCACGCCTTCGCGTGCGGTGGGGAGGAGGCGATCGCCGCGGAAGCCCCCGCGATCGAGCCGGGCTACGCGCTGTGGCGCGATCCGGAGCCGCGGAAGAGCTGCGACTCCTGTCCCGAGTCGTACTCCTGGCATCTCCGCTGGACGGGCACCGGCGACTGGAACGAGAGCGGCATCCTGCGCGGCGGCGCGAGTCCGAAGCTCGTCGGGATCGCCGGCGGACCGAAGCGAAGCGGCGCTCTTTATCGCGGGACCGGCATCGGCACGTTCGAGCGCGTCGAGGCGCCCGGTCTCGCGCCGACGGTCAACGGTCAGGGAGCCGCTTGGATCGACCTGAACAACGACGGCACGCTCGATCTCTACGCCGTCGATACCGCGGCCGATGGAGCGCCTTCGCAGAGCCAGCTCTTCCTCGGCGACGGGCGCGGCGGCTTCGTGCTCGCGCCGGTGGACTCCGGGGCGACTCCGCGCGTCGTCGAGGGCCGTCCCGCGAGCGTGCAGCATGCCGACTTCGACCGCGACGGCCGCGTCGATCTCTTCGTCGCGAACGGCTGGGGTGCTCCGCCGTTCAACCGCGGACGCTACGCCCTCCTGCGGAACGTCTCGCCGGAGCGGCACTGGCTCGAGATCGACCTCGTCGGGAGCGCCTCGAACCGGCCGGGGCTCGGCGCGTGGATCGAGATCGTAGCGTGCGGGAGGAAGCAGGTGCGCCATCACGACGGCGGCCGGAGCGATCTGTCGCAGTCGATCGTCCGTCCCCACTTCGGGCTCGGCGATTGCGCGAGCGTCGAAGCGCTGACGGTGCGCTGGCCCTCGGGAGCGGTCTCGGAGCAGGGCGACGTCGAGGTCGATCGCGTCGTCGAGGTCCACGAGCCAGCCTGGGAGAGGGGATGAGGTCGATCGCGTCGCTGCGCTTCGTCGCGCTCGTGGTCGTGCTCTTCGCGGCGCTCTCGGCGCCCGGCCGCTCCGCGGAGCGGCTCCGTGCGCCGGAGGACGTGATCCTGATCGTGGTCGACACGCTTCGCGCGAAGAGCCTGTCGCTCCTCGGCTACGGGCGGGAGACGTCGCCGAACCTCGCGCGCTTTGCGCGCGACGCGATCACCTACGAGAACGCGATCACACCGGGCACGTGGACGGTGCCTTCGCACGCGTCCCTCTTCACGGGGCTCTGGCCGTCGTTTCACGGCGCCGAGCGCGTCGCCGCGGACCGGATCCTCGCGACGCCGATCAATCCCAAGATCGAGACGCTCGCCGAGCGGCTCCGGCGCAGCGGCTGGGCGACGGGCGCTTTCGTCGCGAACACGACCTATCTCACGCCGTCTCTCGGCTTCGATCGCGGCTTCGATGCCTACGTCACGGACGGCGGTCCCGCCGACGTCGTCGGTCCGGCGGCTCTGCGCTGGCTCGCACAGCAGCGCGGGCACGCGTTCCTCTTCGTCAACCTGCTCGATCCGCACGAGCCCTACCTGCCGCGCCAGCCGTACGACACGCGCTTTCCCGGAAAGAATCCGGAGCTCGGCGACAAGATCACCGACCTCTACTGGAAGGGGAAGCCGCTGACGGCGGACGTGCGCCGGCACTTCCGCTCGCAGTACGACGGCGAGATCGCGTTCACGGACGAGGTGCTCGCCGATCTCTTCGCGCAGCTCCGCGAGATGGGGCGCTACGACGACTCGCTGATCCTCCTGACGTCGGACCACGGAGAGATCCTCGGGGAGCACGGCCTCGCGGGCCACGGAGGAGCACCGTACGAGGAGCTCCTGCACGTTCCGCTCCTCGTCAAGCTGCCGGGAAGCCGCGGCGGCGGAGCGCGGGTCGAGCGGCGCGTGTCGACGATGGGTGTATACGCGACGATCCTCGCCGCGGCGGGCGTCACGCTGCCGGACGAGACGCAGTCGGTACCGCTCGAGCGGCCGCATCCGGTCTGGGCCGAGGACGTGAGCTTCGCCGGCGAGCGCGTGACCGTCGGCTACGACGGAGATCGAAAGCTCGTGCACCGGATCAAGCCGGGGGCGGACGGCGCGGGAGCGGCCGAGGTCTTCGACCTCCGCGCCGACCCGAGGGAGAAGAAGCCGGCCGACGCGAGCGCCGCTTCGGGCCTCGCGGCGAGCCTGGAGACGTTCCGCCGAACGAAGCGCCCGCGCAACGAGGCGCCGCCGCCCGTCGTCGATCCCGAGCGCGAGCGCCAGCTCCGCGAGCTGGGCTACCTCCACTGAAGGCGGCGTTTCAGGAGCGCTCGCCGATCAGGTAGCGGGCGCCGGCAGGACCGGCGTGCGCGGTGTGGACGGTGCCGGCGGGCAGCATCAGGCGATCGCCCGGGCGGAGGAGGTGCTCGTCTCCGTCGATGCCGAAGGAGATCTCGCCGCCGACGATCCAGATGCTCTCGTCCTCGTCGTGCGAGTGCGGCGGGTAGTCGGCGCCCGGCGCGTCCTCCCACACGAACGACGTGAAGCCGTCCGCCGCGAGGCGCGCACGGAGATCGTCCTCGCGGAGCGGCTCGGTCGCGGCGCGGCGCCGCACTTCGAGCACGATCGCCTCGCGTCCGGAGGTCGAGCTCAAGCGGCTCTCCCGATCGCCTCGCCGCGCCGCCGCAAGCCGGCGCGGTCGTAGACCGCATCGATCAAGCGCATGTTCGCGATCGAGTCGGCGGGCGTCGTCGGGATCGGTGCATCGTCGCGGACGTGCGCTGCGAACGCGCGGAGCTGGTGCAGGTACGTCGCGTCGCCGCGCACGTGCTCGGTGCGGGTTCCCTGCGGTGTCGAGATCGTCAAGCGATGGTAGAAGTGCGGCAGAAACGGGTTCAGGACGCGCATCTCGCCGCGCTCGCCGCGGACGATCGCGTGCACGCGGACGAGGTTTCGGGCCGAGAAGAGAGCGCAGCGAAGCCGGCCCGTCCGTCCGTCCGCGAAGCGCACGTCCGCCTCCATCGCACGGTCGACGTCCGGCGAGCGCAGCGTCGGCCGGGCGGAGACGACCTCCTCGGGCTCGGCGCCGGCGAGGTGACGGAGGAGATGCGCGGCGTAGCAGCCGGTGTCCATCATCGCACCGCCCCCGAGATCGTACTGGTAGCGGATGTCGTTGAAGAACGGCAGCGGGATGCACATCGACGTCTCGATGTGCCGGATCGCTCCGAGCTCGCCGCCGTCGATGACCTCGCGCAGGCGCGCCGCGAGTGGATGGTAGCGATAGTGGAACGCCTCCATCAGCTTCTTGCCGGTGCGCTCCGCGGCGGCCGCCATCCGCTCCGCCTCGGCCGCGTTCGACGCGAAGGGCTTCTCGCAGAGGACGTGCTTCCCCGCCTCGAGCGAGCGGATCGTCCACTCGCAGTGGAGCCCGTTCGGCAACGGATTGTAGATCGCGTCGACGTCGTCGGCGCGGAGCATGGCCTCGTAGCTCGGGTACGCTTTCGTGATTCCGTGCTTCAGCTGGAACTGTCCGGCTCGTGCGGGCACCCGAGCGGCGATGCCGTAGATCGTCACTTCCGGGCAGCTTCTCGCCGGGCGGATCAGCGCCATCGGGGCGATGCGCGCGGCGCCGAGGATGCCGATGCGGAGGGGTGTCGGAGCGGCTTCCGTTTCCACCGGGTTATCGCTACCCGTTCGCTTCCGCGCTCGCCAGACCTGCGCGAGCGGGCCGTCGTCTCACATCTCGAGGATCTGGTCGTAGCGCTCGAGCCGCGAGACGTCGCCGCTCTGGATCCGCTTCGCGTGCATCTCGACCTCGAGCATCGTGCGGTTGATGTAGGCGGAAGCGAGAACGACCCGGTCGGGCGACGACGCCGCCTGGAAGAGGAGCTCCGCGCCGACGACGACCGAGACGACCATGTCGCACACGCGCTTCGCGTTCAGGAGGGCGTAGTTGACGTCCTCGAGGAGGCTCGACAGCGAGCCCGTCAGGAGGTCGATCCCGCCCTTCACCTGCTTCACCTGCTCGGGGAAATCGAGCGAGAGCGTCTCGAGATCGGCGCGGAGCTGCTCGAGCGCCGTGAAGAGAGCGCCCTTGCTCATCTCGCGGAGCGCGAAGCTCGCCTGGATCTCGGAGGTCCCCTCGTAGATCGTCGTGATGATCGAGTCGGAGTGGTAGTGTCCTGCCGGCGACTCGGCCATGTAGCCGATGCCGCCGTGCACCTGGATTCCTTTTCGCGTCACCTGATCGGCGACCTCCGTCGCGTAGTACTTGCAGAGCGGCGTGAAGAAGCGGATGAGCTGCGCGTTCCGCTCGTGCTCGTGCTGCAGCGCCGTGCGGTCGAACCCGTCCTCGCGATCGCTCGCGAGATAGCGCGCGATCGCCTCGTTCGCGTCGATGAGCGTGCAGGTGTGGTAGAGGAGGGCGCGCGAAGCCTGGATCTCGAGCGCCATCAGGGTCAGCATCGACTTGACGAGCGGCTGCTGGAGGATCGGCTGGCCGAACTGCATCCGCTCCTGCGCATACGAGCGCGCCTTCCGGTACGCCGCCTCCGAGATCCCGATCGCCTGCGCGGAGACGCCGAGGCGCGCCGCGTTCATCAGATCGAGCATGGCGCGGAAGCCGTTGCCGCGCTCGCCGAGGAGGAACGCCTCCGCGTGGTCGAACTCGACCGCGCACGTCGGCGAGCCGTGCAGGCCCATCTTGTCCTCGACGCGCGAGACCGAGACGCGATTCCGCGTGCCGTCGGGGAGCGTTCGCGGACAGAGCATCAGGTTCAAGCCGTGCGTCGTGCCCTTCGACTGGTCGTAGGTCGCGCCGTCGCGCGCGAGGACGAGGTGGATCTCGGCGCCGCCGTTCGTGATGAAGATCTTGCCGCCATCGAGGAAGAACCGGCCGTTCTCCTCCGTCGCGCGCGTCGTGATGCCGCCGAGGTCCGAGCCGGCGCCGGGCTCGGTCAGGTCCATCGAGCCCTGCACCTCTCCCGCGGCGAATCGAGGCAGGTAGCGCTGCCGGAGCTCCTCGCTGCCGTACTTTTCGATGTCGATCGCGGTACCCGCCTGCAGGCCGACGATCGTCATCAGGCTCGCGTCGGCGCGCGCCAGCATCTCGAGACAGGCGACGTTCAGGAGGTAGGGGAGGCCGTAGCCACCGTGCTCCGGGGCGAGGTTGATGCAGACGAGGCCCGCCTCGCGGAGCTTCCGGTAGCCCTCGGCGATGTGTGGCGGCACGACCGGCTCGCCGTTCTCGAGGCGCACCTCCTCGTGCCAGCGGTCCCGGGCGGACTCCGCGATCTCGGCCGAGATCTCCCCGAAGGTCGTCAGGATCGAACGGAAGGTCGCGAGCTCGTCCTCGACGCGGACCGGCCCGGGCCGGCGCAGACGGAAATAGCGCTCCCAGTCGACCCGCTTCTCGAGGAAGAGGGCGATGTCGCGGTGGAAGAACTCGCGCTCCATGCTCGAACCTCCCGGAACGGCGAAGCAGGCCAAAGGGATACGGGCATCCGCCCGATAAGGGAAGCTGCAGCGGGGATTCCCCTTTGAATTCGCGAAGACCACACGCGTCTGGTAGGACCGCTGCCAGGCCCCCGGCGGCCCCCGAAGGGGCTACCCCCCCGGGGCGGCCTTCCATCCCCGCGCCAACGACCAAGACAGGAGGAGATGCGCGCATGCATCGTTCGATTCGTTTCCAAGCGGCGGTTCTCGGGTTCTGCTCTCTCGTAGCCTTGGCCGGACCGGCCGCGGCGCAGCCCGAGGCGCCGGGAGCCGTCCAGGACCCGGACGCCGAAGCCCGCAAGGCTCGGATCCTTGCCAACCTGAAGCTCGCGATCCCCCAGCTCGCGGACATGAACCCGACGATGGGCGAGCTGAAGCCGACCGAGTTCCAGGACCTGGAGCAGGGCTCCTTCGTCGTGCAGGGCCGCCCGCAGCTCTTCCTCGTCTCGAAGGACGACAAGAAGCTCTACTGGCTGCAGCGCGAGCCGATCGACGTCAGCAAGAGCGAGGCGGAGATCAAGGTCGAGATGGACAAGCGCGCCGCAGAGGAGGCCAAGGCTTCCGCGGAGCGCATGACGAAGCTGAACGAGGCGGCCGCGAAGGCTCCGTACCGCGGCAAGAAGGACGCTTCGGTCACGATCGTCGAGTTCTCCGACTTCCAGTGCCCGTTCTGCGCGCGCGGCGCGGCGACGATGGAAGAGGTCGTCAAGAAGTACCCGGACGACGTCAAGTTCGTCTTCATGCACTTCCCGCTGGACTTCCATCCGTGGGCGAAGCCCGCGGCGATCGCCACGAACTGCGCCGCGAAGCAGGACAACGACGCGTTCTGGATCCTGCACGACAAGTACTTCGCGGATCAGAAGGCGCTCACACCCGCGAACA
>VGTG01000029.1 GCA_016874795.1 Deltaproteobacteria bacterium
AGTGCACCGCCGTCGAGATAGCGTCAACATCTTACCGCCCCTCGACGCCCCTCGCGGCGTCACACCTCCTCGAAATATGCCAGATATTCCTTCGTCGGCGTTCCTTGCGAGGGACGCCGATGAACGGCAACCTGCTTGACGCTATCTCAACGGCGGTGCACTAGCGCGCACCGCTCGTCACGGGCGCGGCAGCTTCGCGGGCCGGGGTCAAGCCGGGATGTGCACCAGCTCGAGCTTGATCCCGTCCGGGTCGGCGAAGAAGACCGCGTAGTAGCCCGGTGTGTAGTCGTACTCGCGCGGCGGATCGAGGATCGTCTCGTTCCGTTGGCAGAGCTCGCGCGCGAGCGCGTCCACCTGCGCGCGGCTCCCGGCGCGGAACGCGATCTCGCAGAGGCCGACGCGGTCCTTGCTGAACGAGTCGGAGGCGAACCGCGGATCCGCCTGCTTCACCCAGAAGCTCCCCGCGGCTCCGTACCAGCCGACTCCGCCCGGGTACTCCTTGATGCCCGGATACCCGAGCTTCGGCAGGAGCCAGCCGTAGAACCGCCGCGCCCGCTCGAGATCGTTCGCGTTCACGATGACGTGGTGGACGCCGGCCGCGACGCCGTCGGGCGCGCTCGACGCCTCGGTCGGCGGACAGCCGCAGGGATCGGTCGTGCTCATCGTGGGACCTCCATCATCGAACCCCATCATCGGACGCGGGACGCCCGCATCCGGGAGAAGACCCAGAGGAAGGGAAGGCCGCTCGCCGCGACGAGCAGCGCGATCAGGCACTCGAGCGGGCGTCCGCGGAGGAGAGCGATCGCGATTGCGCCGTTCGCGACGAAGTAGAGCGCCGGCACGAGCGGATAGCCCCAGGCCCGATACGGACGCGGACGAGCCGGCTGCCGCACGCGCAGCGCGTACAGGGCCGCGATGTCCGCCATCGTCGCGAGCACGATCGCGAACGTCGTGTAGTCGAGCACGCTCGGGAAACGCCGGAGGAGGAGGATCAGCGCGATGGAGAACGCCGCCTGCGCGGCGAGGGCGACGTGCGGCGTGCGGTAGTGATCGTGGACGCGCTCCGCGCCGGGAAAGAAGTGACCGTCGAGCGCCATCGCGTACGCAATGCGCGGTCCGACGAGGATCGTCGCGTTCAGGCAGCCGAGGACGGAGAGCAGGATCAGGATCGCGGCGACGATGCCGCCGACGCCGCCGAACAGCGATCGCGCGGCCGCCTCGCCGGCGTCGCTCGCGCCGATCAGGTGCTCGAGTGGCAGCGTCCGCACGTAGAGCGCGTTCATCGCGAGGTAGAGCGCGGTGCAGATCCCGAGCCCGACGAAGAGCGAGCGCGGAATCGTCGTTCCCGGCTCGCGGATCTCGCTCGCGACGTATACCGGTGCGTTCCAGCCGAGGTAGCTGAAGAGGATCGGCGACATCGCGAGCGCGAAGCCGCCCGCCGTCACCGCGCTTCCCTCGGGCGACGTTCCCTCGAGCGGCGGGGTCGTGCTCGGAGCGGGAGCCAAGAGCCAGCCGACCGCGACCAGGAGCGCGAGCGTCCCGATCTTGAGCACGGCCGTCACGTTGTTGAAGCTCGCGCCGGTGCGGATCCCGACCCAGTTCACCCACGTGGTGGCGAGCGTCACCGCGATCGCGAGCGCGATCTTGCCCGCGCTTCCGAGGGGAAGGAGCCGCTCGACGCCGTCGGCGAAGCCCGTCGCGAGCGCCGCGACGGTTCCCGCGTAGATCACGAAGAACGAGAGCCAGCCGACGAGGAAGCCGGCCGCCGGATGGAACGCCTCGCGCAGGTAGACGTAGTCGCCGCCCGCGCGCGGGAACATCGCGCCGAGCTCGGCGTTGCCGAGCGCTCCGGCGAGCGAGATGCAGCCGCCGACGAGCCACGCGAGAAGGAAGAGCGTCGGATCGGGGACGGTCTCCGCGACGACGCCCGGCGTGAGGAAGATCCCCGCACCGATCACGGACGAGACGAGAAGGAGCGTCGTGTCGGAGAAGCCGAGCTCGCGCACGAGGCGGTCGTCGGGGTGTGCTGCGCCGTCGTACGCCGCGGCGGGCGGGGCGAGATGCGGATCGCGCGTGTCCATGCGTTCGACGGTCACATCTCAACCGTCGCGCGCGCTCGCGCTCGACGAGGAGATCGCGCGCTCCGCGTCCGCTCCGGACGCGACGAGCTCACGCGTCTCGCCGATCGCGAGGATCCACATGTCCTCGGGATCGTAGCCCGCCTGGACGCCGGCCGCGCGGAAACGCGCCGGCGGCTCCGACGGCGGCTCGTCCGAGAGATCGAACGTGCCGAAGTGGATGCCGACGAGGCGATGCGCTTCGAGGTCGCGTCCCGCGCGAACCGCTTCCTCCGGGCTCATGTGGAACGGCCGCATCATCTCCTCCGGGCGGTACGCGCCGATCGGCACCGCCGCGAGGTCGAACGGGCCGAGTACGGCGCCGATCGCGGCGAGCTCCGGGAAGTAGCCGGTGTCGCCCGCGAAGTAGAAGCGCTCGCCCGGTCCCGTCACCGCCCACGAGGCCCAGAGCGCCTTCCGGTCGTCGAAGAGCCCGCGCGCGCTCCAGTGCTGCGTCGGCAGGCAGTGGATGCGGAGATCGCGCGACGTCGCGACGTCGCCCCAGCCGAGCTCCTCGACGTTCGGGATTCCGGCCTCGCGCAGCAGCGCGCCGTTCTCGAGCGGGACGAAGAAGCGCGCCGTCGGGTTCCGAAGAGCGATCTCGGCGAGCGAGGCGAGATCGAGATGGTCGTAGTGGTTGTGCGAGATCAGCACGAAGTCGATCGGCGGCAGATCGTCGAGCGCGACGCCGGGCGGCTGCATGCGCCTCGGCCCGGCGAACGAGAACGGGCTCGCGCGCTCCGCCCAGATCGGATCGGTGAGGAACGTCTGGTGCTGCATTTGCACGAGGAGCGTCGCGTGGCCGATCCAGGTGACCGTCGGGACGCTCGCTCGTGCGTTCTCGCGCAGGAACGCGCCGTCGTTCGCGACCTGCGGCGGCGGATCGTCGCGCCCCGTGAATATCATCCCGGCGCGTCGCAGGAAGAAGGGAAGGGTGGTCGTGGGGCCGGCGCGCGTGATCTTGCCCGCGAGATTGACGAAGCGTCCGTCCTCGGCGCGCTCCGCGGGGCGGATGCCGCCGGCGAGGAGCTTCGGATCGGGTTCGGCGGCGTGCGTCTCCGTCGCCGGAGCGAGCGCGAGCGCGACGGCGAGCACTCGTGCGCGCGACCTCATCGCGTCGACCTCACCCCTGCGACTGCTGGCGGCCGCGGTCCTGGACGCGTCCGCGTCGCTCCTCGAGCGCCTCCGGAGTGACGCTTCGCGCATGCGCCCGCGAGCGCTCGCTCTCGAGCGTCATGCCCTGCTCGAACGTCGTCGCGAAGCCGTCGTCGATCACCTTCTTGTAGCCGGCGAGCACGTCGGGCTCGCACGAGAGCATGTCGCGCGCGAGCGCGAGGCACGTCGGCAGGAGCTCCGCCGGCGAAACGACGCGGCTCACGAGCCCCCAGTCGTACGCGCGCGCTGCTTCGAGGTAGTTGCCGGTCAGCGACAGCTCCTTCGCGCGGTAGATGCCGATCGCGCGCGACAGGCGCTGCGAGAGACCCCAGCCGGGAAGGATCCCGACGCGCGCGTGCGTGTCGGCGAAGCGCGCCTCGGTCGAGGCGATGAGGAGGTCGCAGCCGAGCGCCAGCTCGAAGCCGCCGGTGATCGCGAAGCCGTTGATCGCACCGATCACCGGCTGCGGCACGCGCGCGAGCGCCCGCACCGGATCGAGCGCGGTGATCGCGTCCGTTGCCGAGCTTCCGCCGCCGCCACCTCCGCCGCCGCCTTCTCCGCCGAGGCCCTTCGTGCCGAGCTCCTTCAGGTCGAGGCCGGCGCAGAAAGCGCGGCCCGCCCCGGTCAGGATCACGACCCGCGTCTCGCGATCGGAGGCGAGCGCCGCGAACGCGTCGGTGAGCGCGCGGCGCAGGTCGCGCGAGAGCGCGTTCATCGCTCCCGGCCGGTTGAGCGTGAGCGTCGCAACGCCTTCGGACTTCTCGACCAGGAGAACGGAGCTCGCGTCGGACATGGTGGTACCTCCCGCTCTTCGCGGTAGCGGACCGCCTCCGAGCGGTCGAGGGGAAAGGCTCGCTTGACAGCCGGCCAGCGCGATAGGGTAGACCCACGGGAATGGAGCTCCAGGAGATCGGCCGTGACGTCTACGCGTGTCTTCAGGAGGACACCGGCCTCGGGAAGAGCAACTCCGGGCTGGTGAACCGGGGCGGCGGCCTCGTCGTCGACACCTTCTGGGACCTGCCCCATACGCGGGAGATGATCGCGCAGTACCAGAGGGTCTGGCGCGGTCCGGCGCAGCGCGTCGTGAACACGCACCGGAACGGCGACCACTGCTGGGGGAACCAGCTCTTCACCGGCGCGGAGATCATCGGCCACCGGATGTGCGCCGAGCTGTTCCACCTCGAGACGCCGGCCGGCATGCAGGCGCTGCGCGAGGGCGCGAGCAGCGACCACCCGATGCTGCGCGAGTTCGGACGGGCGCTCTCCGAGTTCGACTTCACCGGGATCGAGCCGACGCCGCCGACCACGCTGATCGACGAGCGCATGGACATCGAGCTCGACGGCGTCAAGGTGAGCCTGATCTGGGTCGGGCCCGCGCACACGGGCGGCGACGTCATCGTGCACCTGCCCGAGCAGCGGATCGTCTTCAAGGGCGACATCCTCTTCCGTCTCTGCACGCCGATCGGCTGGGAGGGGACGTACGACCACTGGATCGCGGCGCTCGACCGGATCGTCGAGCTCGATCCCGAGGTGATCGTCCCGGGGCACGGCCCGCTCTGCGGCGTCCAAGGACCGCGCGAGATGAAGCAGTACCTCCAGTACGTGCGTGCCGAGGCGAAGCCGTGCTTCGAGCAGGGTCACTCGATCCTCGAAGCGTGCAAGCGGATCGATCTCGGACCCTACGCGTCCTGGACCGAGCCCGACCGCATCGTCTTCAACGTGGCACGCGCGTACCGGGAGCTCCGCGGCGAGCCGTTCGACGCGCCGATCAACATCGCGGAGGTGTTCGGAACGATGTTCGAGCTCCGCAAGTCGCGAGGGAAAGCATGAGCGAGGAAGCGCAGGCCGGAGCGAACGGAGCCGCGGGCGAAGACTACGACCCGTTCGAGGTCTTCGACACGTCGACCGGAGCGGGTGCCGTGCGCGATCCGTGGCCCGTGTTCGCGCGGCTGCGCGCGGCCTCGCCCGTCTACGAGGGCATGCTGAGCGAAGCGTTCGGCCTGCCGCCGATGCTCGAGTCGGCGATCTCGGCGGGCTCCCGGCTCTTCGCGGCGGTGAGCTACGACTCCGTGAGCCAGCTCCTGCTCGATCCCGAGACGTTCTCCTCGACGGGCTACGCGAAGGCGATGGGCCTCGTCTTCGGGCACAGCATCCTCGAGATGGATCCGCCGGAGCACCGCCGCTACCGGAGCGCCCTGCAGCAAGCGTTCACGCTGAAGGCGATGGAGCGCTGGGAGAACGACATCGTCCGCCCGATCGTCGATCGCCGGATCGACGCGATGATCGGCCGCGACCGCGCGGATCTCGTGCGCGATCTGACGTTCCCGTTCCCGCTCGAGGTGATCTCGGCGATGATGGGTCTGCCCGAAGACGACCTGCCGAAGTTCCACCGTCTCGCCGTCGAGCTGATCAGCATCTCCGTGAACATCGAGCGTGGGCTCCTCGCCTCGGAGAAGCTGCGCGAGTACTTCGCGGAGATTCTCGCGAAGCGCCGCGTCGAGCCGCGCGACGACTTGATCAGCATGCTCGCGCAAGGCGAGCTCGAGGACGGACAGAAGCTCACCGACGACGACGTCTTCGCGTTCCTGCGCCTCCTCTTGCCCGCCGGAGCGGAGACGACGTACCGCTCCTCGAGCAACCTTCTTTGCGGGCTCCTCCAGGATCCGGCGCAGCTCGAGGCGCTTCGCGCGGACCGCTCGCTGATGCGACAGTCGATCGAGGAGGGACTTCGCTGGGAGCCTCCGCTCACGAGCATCGCGCGCAACGCGATGCGCGACGCGGAGCTCTGCGGCGTCCCGATCCCGAAGGACTCCGTCGTCACGGTGTGCATGGGCTCGGCGAACCACGACCCGGCGCGCTGGGACGAGCCCGATCGCTTCGACATCTTCCGTCCGCAGAAGCCGCACATCTCGTTCGCGACCGGGCCGCACACGTGCCTCGGTCTGCACCTCGCGCGGATGGAGACGGCCGTCGCGCTGAACGCGCTTTTCGACCGTCTCCCGAACCTCCGGCTCGATCCGGAAGCCGAGGACGTGCACATCACCGGGCTCACCTTCCGCGCTCCGCGCGCGCTTCCCGTCGTCTTCGACGCCTGAACCGTTTCCGCTTCACTCCGCTTCAAAGAGAAGGAACACCGCCGATGGCAGGGCCCTACAGCTTTCAAGCCGACTTCGTCCTGGGCGCGCAGATCGAAGCGCGTGGTCTCCACCCCGAGGTCGGGGAGCGAACGCTCCTCGTGCACGGGGATCGGAGGTGGACGTATCGGCGCTACCGAGACGAGTCGGTGCGGATGGCGCACTTCCTCCGGGGACGCCTCGGGAGGGTCGACGAAGCGCGTCCCGGCTACGTCGCGATGCTGCTCGAGAACCACTGCGAGCTGATGTCGCTCTACGGCGGCTGCGGGTACGCGGGGCTGACGCTCTTCGGCGTCAACACGGGCCTTCGCGGCGAGACGCTCGCGGGCGTGCTGAACCAGTCGAAGGCGCGCGTCCTCGTGGTCGACCAGGCGTTGCAGGAGCACGTCGAGAAGATCCGGGGTGACCTGAAGCACATCGCAGGCGAGAACCTCCTCGTCGTGCGGACGACAGGCGCTGGCTCGCTCATCGGGCAGGAGCTGACGGAGGCCGCGACGGCGGAGATCGGCGATCTCTCGCGCGAGCGCGAGGCACCGGCGGTGGAGGTCAAGGCCGAGCAGCCGCTGATGGTGATCTACACCTCGGGAACGACGGGTCTCCCGAAGGGTATCCTCAACAACCACGCGAAGCTCCTCCTGATCGGCATGGCCGTTTCGGGGAACCTGCAGCTCGTCGCAGACGACCGCGGCTACGCGTGCATGCCGCTCTTCCACTCGAACGCGATGTTCCTCGGCTTCATGCCCCCGTTCACGGTCGGCGGCAGCCTCGCGCTACGCGAGCACTTCAGCGCTTCGCAGTTCGTGCCGGACTGCTTCCGTCACGGCGTGACGTTCTGGAACTACGTCGGCGAGCCGGTGCACTACGTCCTCGGCGCGCTCGAGAAGCAGTACGGCTCGGTCGAGCGGATCCGGGCCGAGGTGACGAACAACCCGCAGAACAAGCTCCGCTTCGCGCTCGGCAACGGCGCCGCCGCGCCCGACATCGAACGCTTCATGGACTGGCTCGGCCTCGAGGACATGTTCGAGCTCTACGGCTCGACCGAGGCGGCGATCAGCACGTTCCGGAGGAAGGGCGATCCGCGCGGCAGCGTCGGAGAGGTCGCCGATCCCGCCGTCAAGATCCTGAACGAGCGCGACGAGGAGTGTCCGCCGGCCGAGCTCGACGCGGACGGGAAGATCACGAACTACGCGGCCGCGGTCGGCGAGATCTGTCGCGTCGCTCCCGACACGTCGCTCTTCCAGGGCTACTTCGAGAACGAGAAGGCGAACACCGACAAGTACCGGAACGGCGTCTATCACTCGGGCGACCTCGGTCACATGCTCGTCCGCGACGGGAAACGCTACCTCTTCTTCGACGGCCGCACGGACGACTGGATCCGGAAGGACGGCGAGAACTTCTCGGCGCTGCAGGTCGCGCGTCTCGTGCAGGAGCATCCCGACATCGTCCTCGCGGCCGCCTACGGCGTTCCGTGCGCGGTTTCGGACGAGCTCGTGATGGTGGCGCTGAAGCTGCGGGAAGGGGCGAAGTTCGATCCGAAGGCGTTCTTCGACTTCTGCGAGCGCTCGATCACGCAGGGCGGGATGGACCGGAAGTGGTTCCCGGACTTCGTCCGCCTCGTCGACGAGTTCGAGTACACGCAGACCGAGAAGATCCTCGTGCGGAACCTGAAGAAGGTGCACTTCGACCGGAACCGGCTCCCGGACGCGCCGATCTACTGGCGGATGCGCGGCGACTCCTCGTACAAGCCGCTCACGACCGAGGATTACGGCGGGCTCCGGAAGGAGTTCGCGAAGGCGGAGAAGCTCGACCACCTCGATCGGTGAGAGAGATCTGAAGCGGCGAACGTCGCCTCGTCGTACGTGATCGGCTTGCGGAGCGCCGAGCAGCCCGCGAGCGAAAGCACCGCGAGCAGCAAGACGATCGCGTGCACGCGCACCCCCTCAGGCGACGACGCCCTTCGCGCGGAGCTCGGCCTGGCGCGCGTCGGGCACCCCGAGCTCCGCGAGGATCTCGCTCGTGTGATCGCCATACAGCGCCGGCGCCGCCGTCTCGCCGCACGCGGTGACCGAGAAGTGCGCCGCGGCGCGCGCGCGGCGGTAGGCGCCGTACACCGGATGCGTCGCCTCGACGATGCAGCCGTTGTGCGTGATCTGCGGATCGACGAGCACGTCCGGGTGCGAAAGCACCGGCGCCGCGGCGACCTCGTGCTCGAGGAGGCGTCGGTACGCTTCGGCGGTCGTCAGCGCGGCGAGCCCGTCGCGGATCGCCTCCGCGCGCTCGATCTGGTTCGCTTCCTCGAGCGAAGCCGCGCCGCGATGTCGCGGCGCGTCCGCGAGGTCGTCGCGTCCGACCGCGCGCAGGCTCCCATGGATCTGCGCCGACGTGCTCGTCCAGATCACGATCTGTCCGTCCGAAGTCGGCTGCAGCTGATAGCGCTCTCCCGGCACGGCGAAGTTCTGCACGCCGTCGCCGATCAGCGAGTGGCGCAGCATCCCGTCCGGCCAGAAGAACGCGAGCCCCGCGTCGAGCATCGAGATGCGGACGTGCTGTCCCGGCGCGCCGCGCTCGCGCGCGAAGAGCGCCGCGGTGATCGCCTGCGCGAAAGCGAACGACGTCGCCTTGTCGACGACCGCGTTCCGCACGAGGTCGGGAATCGGGATCTCGGGATTGAGCTGCGCCGCGACGTAGCCCGTCAGCGCCTGGAAGATCGGATCGTAGCCGCGCCGGCTCGCGTACGGGCCGGAATCGCCGTACCCGGCGATCGACGCGTAGACGATCCTGGGGTTGACCTTGCGCAGGTCCGCCTCGCCGACGCGCAGCCGCTCCGCCGCGCCGGGGCGCCAGTTCTGCGCGAACACGTCCGCGCCGCGGACGAGCTCGTAGAGGAGCTCGAGGCCCTCGGGCGTCTTCAGGTTGATCCCGATCGAGCGCTTCCCGTGATTGCAGTTCAGGTACATCGCCGCCATGCCGGCGCGGTAGTTCGAGAGCTGCCGGCTCTCCTCGCCGTACTTCGGCGGCTCGATCTTGACGACGTCGGCGCCCTGATCGGCGAGGATCATCGTCGCGAGCGGGCCCGAGATCACCTCGGTCACGTCGATGATGCGCACTCCCTGCAGCGGTCCAGGCATCGCGTCCTCGTTTAACGAGGCCCGCGTGCGTTGTCATCGACGCGGACTACTTGCAGCGCAGGAGCGGCCGCTTCCCGGCCTTGGCGGTGCAGGCGGCGAGCGAGTCCTCGAAGTCGAGCAGCCCGGGGTCATTCGCTGTGATCACGACGCGTCCGGGCCCGGCCGGAGGGACGGTCACGTCGACGCTCTTCGCCGTGCTCGCGATCTTGAGCACGCCGTTCGACGCCCGGCGCACCGTCAGCTTGAGCCGTGAGCCGGGCGGGTCCGGCAGGTTCTTCTTGCAGATCGCGCGGATCGGCTCGGGAAGGCCGACGAAGAGGCAATCGGACGCGGCGAAGCCGTAGGTCAGGATCGGCTCGTCCGACGCGAGCGGCGGGCTGCTCGTCGCGAATGCGTGGACGGTGAAGCCCGCGAGCTTCGCCTGCGCGAGGAACGCACCGGATCCGCCGTAGGGCGCTCCGACCGTCGCGTCGCCCGACCACGAGAGCGAGCCGTCGGGCTCGTCGTCGTCGGAGATCGACTCCTTCACCTTCAGCTTCTTCACGACGAGCCCGCTCAGATCGGCGAGATCGATCGCGTCGCAGAACGTGTCTCCATCGAAGTCGACGACCGTGCACGTCGCGGAGCAGCAGTGGTCGAGGCCGACCGCGGCGCCGGAGTCGCAGACCTCCACGCCCGTCCGGACCACGCCGTCGCCGCAGACGTTCGGCGTGCAGTCGCTCTTGCAAGCGTCCGAGCTGACGAGGTTCCCGTCGTCGCAGACCTCGCCGGTCGTGACGATGCCGTTGCCGCAGGCTGTGGGCGTGCAGTTCGAGTCGCAGCCGTCGCCGTCGAGGAGGTTCTGGTCGTCGCACGTCTCGCCGCTCGTGACGACGCCGTTGCCGCAGGCCGTCGGCGTGCAGTTCGAGTCGCAGCCGTCGTCGTCGACGAGGTTCTCGTCGTCGCAGACCTCGCCCGCCGTGAGGACTCCGTTGCCGCAGGCGGTCGGCGTGCAGTTCGAGTCGCAGCCGTCGCCGTCGAGGAGGTTCGCGTCGTCGCACTCCTCCTCGTTCGCGACGATGCCGTTTCCGCAGGCGGTCGGCGTGCAGTTCGAGTCGCAGCCGTCGCCGTCGACGATGTTCGCATCGTCGCAGCCTTCGCCGACGGAGAGCACGCCGTTGCCGCACCCGGTCGGCGTGCAGTTCGCGTCGCAGCCGTCGCCATTGTCGAGGTTGCCGTCGTCGCAGGCCTCGAAGCCGACGTTCAGGGACCCGTCGCCGCAGACGTTCAGCGAGCAGTCGTTCCGGCACGCGTCGCCGTCGACCCCGTTGCCGTCGTCGCACTCCTCGCCGTCGGTCGTGATCTCGTTCCCACAGCCCGTCGGCGTGCAGTTCGAGTCGCAGCCGTCACCGTCGACGAGGTCGCCGTCGTCGCACGTCTCGCCGTCGGTCTCGATGCCGTTTCCGCACGCGGTCGGGGTACAGTTCGAGTCACAGCCGTCGCCGGAGACCTGGTCCCCGTCGTCGCAGAGCTCGCCCGGGGAGGTGACGGCGTTCCCGCAGGCGGTCGGCGTGCAGTTCGCGTCGCAGCCGTCGCCGCTCGTCTGGTTGGAGTCGTCGCAGACCTCGTCGGGCGTCACGATTCCGTTGCCGCAAGCGGTGAGCTCGCGCAGGAAGACGTCGCGCTTCCCGTTCGCGTCCGCCGCGACGAGGTTCGTCGCGACACTCTCGAAGACCGCGAACGAGCCGCCGGCCGTCACCACGGGGCGGAGCATCGTCCCGCTGTCGCCGTTCCCTTCGACTCCCGCCGTGGAGACGCTGGCACGCGCGAGGAGGACGTGCAGCGCCTCGTCGAAGATCTGATCGTTGTCGGTGTCGCGATCGTGCAGGAAGACGTCGCGTGCGCCGTTCGCGTCGCCGTCGACGAGGTTCGTCGAGGCGCTCTGGAAGACCACCATGCGGCCGTCGTTCGAGACGGAGGGCGTCGTGCTCTCGAAGTTCCCCTCGGCTCCGAAGCCGTTCACGCTGAGACGCACGGTCGTGGCGCTCTGCAGATCGCGCGCGAGGACGTCGCGCGCGTTGTTGCCGTCGCCTGCGACGAGGTTCGTCGCGACGCTCGAGAAGACGACGTGACGCCCGTCCGCGGAGATCGCGGGCCAGCGGCTGCTGCCGTTGGCCTGTGCACCCGCCGAGCTGACGCTCGCGCGTACCGTGAGAATGGCGCCGGGCTCGTCGAAGACCTGATCCTCGTCGACGTCGCGGTCGACGACGAAGACGTCGACGTCGTTGTTCGTGTCGTTCGGCACGAGATTCGTCGCAGAGCTCTCGAAGGCGACGAACCGTCCATCCGGCGAGAGGACCGGGTTCTCCGCGTCGTGGTTGCCGACGACACCGCTCGTGCTCGTGCTGACGAGGGTCGAGACGCCGGAGTTGCGGTCGTAGACGAGGATGTCGGATCGCCCGGCCGCGCGATTCGCCTGGAAGGCGACGAAACGGCCGTCGGCGGAGAGCGCCGGGTTGCTGCTCGTCCGGTCGCGCTGCGCGCCGGCAGAGTCCACGCTTGCGCGGGTGGTCGTGCCGGTCTGGAGGTCGCGCAGGAACACGTCGCGGACGATGTTCGTGTCGCCGGCGACGAGGTTGCTCGCCGTGCTGTCGAATGCGACGAAGCGGCCGTCGGCGGAGATCGCGGGATTGTCGCAGTCCTGATTCGACTGGACGCCGAACGAGTCGACGCTCGCGAGGACGGTGGTCCCGGCTTCGCGATCGCGGACGAAGACGTCGCGACGCGTGTTGACGTCGCCCGGCACGAGGTTCGTCGCTTCGCTCGCGAACGCGAGGCGCTTTCCGCTTGTCGAGGCGGTCGGGATCAGGTTGTTGTCGTTCGCTTCGCCTCCGGCGTGCGTCGAGCTGACGCGCACGGTTTCCTCCGCGAGAGCACGCGAAGCAAGCGACGCGGAGAGCGCGATGACGATCGCAAGAGCGAGTCGGATCGCAGTGGAGGCGGAGGTGAGCATTTGCTTGGACATTCGGGTGCGTTGCAATCCTACCTTGGCTGAGCCGAGGTCGTCGAAGCAAGAGGCTTTTCGACGGAAAAACGAAGTGGGCCAAAGTGCCCCGCGCGACGTCGTCCGTTCCGCTCAACGCAGAGGGAGCGCGAGCTCGAATGTCATCCCGCGCGCGCCGGGCGAGCGCGCGCGCAGCGTTCCGCCGTGCGCCTCGGCGACGCGGCGCGCGATCGAGAGGCCGAGTCCGGTGCCGTTCTCCTTCAACGAGAAGAACGGCTCGAAGAGACGCTCGATCACCTCGTCCGGAGCTCCGCGGCCGGTGTCGGTGACGCAGAGCTGCGCCGTGCCGTTCTCGCGCGCCGCGCGAAGCGTCAGCGAGCGAGGCTCGGGTGCGCCCGCGAGCGCGTCGAGGGCGTTCTCGATGAGATTGACGAGGACCTGCCGGATCTTCTCGGCGTCCGCATTCGCCGTGAGCGCACCTTCGCCTTCTTCGAGTCCCTCGATTCGAACGGCGACGCCCGCAGCCTCGATCCGCGAATGGAGGTCGTCGGCCGTCGCGCGGAGGAGCTGCCCGAGGTCGACCGGCGCGAAGCGAAACTCCTCCCGGCGGGCGTAGCGGAGAAGCGCGGACACCTGTCGCTCGATGCGCTCGAGCTCCGCGAGGATCACCTCGAGCTCGCGCGCAAAGGGCGTCGGCTCCCGGACGAGCTGCTGGGCGAGGCTGCGCGCGGCCGTCGCGGGATTGCGGATCTCGTGCGCGATCCTCGCGGAGAGCTCACCGATCGCCGCGAGTCGCTCTGCGTGCGCGAGAGAGCGCTCGACCTCGAGCGCGCGCGAAAGAAGCTCCGCGCTGTCGAGCACGAGTCCGAGACGATCGGCGAACGCCTCGAGAGCGCGGATGTGGTGCTCGCCGCGCGTGGTCCGGCCGAGGAGCCGCTCCGTCAAGAAGAGATGGCCCCACGCGCGCCGCGGGCTCCGGATCGGGACGACGAGAGAGATCTTTGCCGCCGCCATCGCTTCGCGGAGGGAAGGATCCGTCAGCGCGTAGAACCCGAACGCGTGGACGGGAAGCCGCTCCGCCGCGCGTCCCGTCGGCCAGACCGGCTGGATTGGCTCGAGCGAAAGCGGGCCGAAGGCCGCCGTCCGCGGGGCTTCGCGATCGAGCAGCACGGCGGCGCCGTCGACCTGCGTGACGCGCGCGAGCTCGGAGAGCGCGCGGCGGCAGCACTCGAGGACGCCCACTTCTGGCGACAGCGTCTGCAGGAAATGCTCGAGGATCTCGCGCGAGCGCCGGCTCTGCCGGAACACGACGCGATCGAGGAGCTCCTGCACCCACGGCAGCCCCGGGCCGAGCACGATGACGATGCCGAGAAGGACCGAAGCGACGTAGAGGTAGCGGAGCTCGGGGTCGGCGATCTCGACGCCGAAGCCGGGCAGCGCGAAGAGGAGCCCCGCGAGCGCGATCATCGCCGCGCCGATCACGATGCTCCGCAGGAACTCGCCGAGGATCATCACGGCGAAGGCGGACGCAACCACGAGTCCCATCGTCGTGTGCGCGAGGAGCGACAGGTCGAACGGATCCGCGCGGCCCGGCCGCACGTGGGCGAGCAGGATGCCGCCGAGCCCGCCCGCGACGAGGATGCCGAGGATCGCCGGTACCGCGAGCATCGCCGTCCAGAACGCGACCCCCTGCACGTCGTAGAAGCTCGGCAGCGCTCCCTTCCGGCGCAGGCGTCCCATCTCGACGATGCCGAGCGGGATTGCGATCGCGGTGTACGAGTAGACGGGCAGGACGGGACTCTGCCACGTATGCGGCGGATCGTCCCCGTAGACGAGGAAGAGCAGTCCCGCGAGGACGAGCACGGCGGCGGCACTTCCGTAGTTGACGATGAGCCAGGCGCGCGTCGGCGGCTCCTCGCGAGTCGCCATGTACGGAACGAGGTGGCGGAAGATCGCCGCCGGCGCCACCTGCGCCGCCGCGATGACGACGTAGAGCGCTTCGTGCAGGTGGGGCAGTCGACGGCCGAGCTCCGTCGGCGTCAGCTCGATCACGCCGTGGATGGCCCAGTGCAGCGCCATCAGCACGCTCATCACCGAGATGAGGAGGAAGACTCGCGACGGCCGATTCCGCAGATAGAGCTGCGTGTACTCGAACGTGAGGATGATCCATACGACCGCCGGCAGGAAGTGGAAGCAGGCGGTGACGATCTGGTCGGGGACGCCCGCGTGTACGCCTCCGCTCATCGAAGGGATCTCCGGCCCTGCCTTCTCACGCGGCGGCGAGGATCTGCAAGGCCGGTGCCACGGCGGCGTCCCGGCTGCGCGAGCGAAGCGGGGCGCTGCTGCAGTCTAGCCTGCATTTCTCACCAGATCCCTACTGCGGCGGCCGATAGCACCGAATCTTCGCGAGCTTCTCCCTCCGGGCTCCTCGACGTACTGTTCAAGTACGCCTGCGTCGCCCTCCGGTCCGAGGCTCGCGAATCTTCGGCACTCTCGACCGCCTCGCGACGTGATCTGGTGAGAAATGCAGTCTAGAGCATGCACCCGCCTGCCATTCGGATCGGACGCTTCAATCCAGCGGTGGGTCGGGGATCGCGATCCCTTCGTGCTCGTAGCCGATCTTCCGCCGGCTCCAGACCGTCTTCGCGTTCTCGGGCCGCAGCTCCGCGTAGAGCACGCCCGCGTAGCGACGCGCCGTTCAGCTCGAGCTCGTTGCGGCCGCCCGATCATTGCCCGGATGTCGCGGCCCTGGACACGCGGCGTCTCATAGCTATAAGATAGCTATGCGATTGGCAGCCGACCCGGAGGCCGCTGAATGGCTCGAGGAGGTTCCGGGAGGCTCGCGTGGTTTCGATTGGGATGAAGGGAATCGAGGCAAGCTCATCAAGCATCGGCTCGAGCCGGAGGAAGTCGAGTCGATCTTCCGATCCCCGTTCGTGTTCGCGGGGCGAATCGTCGAGCCGGAGCACGAGGAGCAACGCTGGTTGGTGCTCGGACGAGTGGGCGATCGGCGCCTCGCCTTGATCTTCACCCGGCGAGGCAAGCGCTTGCGGCCGATCAGCTGTCGCTCGATGAGACGGAACGAGAAGCAAGCATATGAAGACGCGATCGAAGAAGAAGGCAAAAGCGAGCCGCACGATTCGTAGGGACTCTCAGGTCGCCGAATTCGAGACGCGCGATCTGGGAACGGACATCAGGGCTGCACGCACTGCCCGAGTCCTCCGACCCCGAGCGAGGCCGACGTCGATCCTGCTGGACGACGACCTCGTCGACCAACTCCGCGCAAAGGCGGCCAAGCGCGGCCTCGGCTACCAGACGATGCTCAAGATGATCGTGCGGGAGCATCTGGACGAGTACTGATCCCCGTTCGGTGTTCCCTTCAAGGGCCGCGCAGGACCATAGGCTCAACTGTTGTCATCACGGAAGCCTAGGTTGAGCCCCCGGTCTACTGTGTAGGGGACGCATGCAATCTCGTTGCGCTCGCCACTCGGTCGATTACGGCGCCGCAGCGCTGCCTATTGGCCGAAGCTCACAGTTACCCGGAGGAATGCAGCTTCGAGCGAGCCCTCGCGTGTCAGCTCGGCATGTCGTACTGCGTAGCATTCGGGCACGACCTCCTTGCCGTCGAAGAGTTGGTCGAAGCCGAACAGAGTGAGTCCGACGTCGAGATCGCCGCCGGCCGCGATCTCCTCCGGCCCGTCCGTCGGTGGTTCGAACGAGAAAGGCCGCGGCCGATCCAAAGCCGTGGTGGGCCTGGTCGCCGGGGCCCGCGGTCGCGGTTGGCGGCGCTCCGGCCGGGTTGCAGACGAAGGGCCCGGGGGCGAACGACAAGGCTCGCTGCCATGGCGTTCGTCGAGGGCTGGCGGGATTCGCCTCGAGCGAAAGGGAGGTGCCGATCGTGCTCCGCTTCGGCGCGGGGTGTCCGCTCAGTACAGCTTGACGACCTTCACGCCGTCCGGCGACGCCTGCGTGCACAGGTCGCAGAGGACGCACTCGTCGACGTTCTCCTCGACGACGTCGACCGAACGATCGTCCGAGGCGAGCTTGAAGATGTTGACCGGGCAGACCTCGACGAGCTTCTTCGCGAGGCCGTCGGTCTGGCGGACGATGGCGTCGTCCACGTCGACGCGGATGAACATGGCCATGGGCGGGTGGTTATCTTCCCGCCGCGCCGGAATCCAGCCGTGCCCTCAGGCCACTCCGGCGCGGCGGGCCCGCTCGAGGACCCGCTCCTGGACCGCGACGAGCGGCGCGTCGACCATCTTCCCGTCGACGGTGAGGACGGCGCTCCCCCGATCGCGCGACCGCCACGCCTCGAGCACGCGCTTCGCCTTGTCGATCTCCGCCGGACCGGGCGTGTAGACCTCGTTCGCGATCTCGACCTGCCGCGGATGGATGCAGAGCTTCCCTTCGAAGCCGAGCATCCGACCCGCGTCGGTCTCCGCGCGAAAGCCGTCGTCGTCCTTGACGGCGAGGTACACGCTGTCGATCGGCGTGACGCCTCCGGCGCGCGCCGCGATCACGAGGTTGCAGCGCGCGTGGTACACGACGCCGCGCGAAGCGTCCGCTTCGCCGAGCCCCATCTGCAGCGCGAAGTCCGCGTGGCCGAAGCAGAGCGCGGCGACGCCCGCGCGGGCGACGTCGAGCGCGCGCGCGATGCCGAGCGGCGTCTCGACGAGGGCGAGGAGATCGACGCACTCTCCGCCCGCGAGGCGTGCGGCGGCGCGCGCGACTTCGGCGAGCGTCTCGGGACTCTCCGACTTCGGGATCATGACCGTCCGCGCGCCCGCGCCGAGCACCGCCGCGAGGTCCGCTTCGAAGTACGCCGTATCGGGCGCATTGAGCCGCACGGCGGCCTCTCCGACGAAGCCGCCCGCGCGAATCGTGTCCGCGACGAGGGAGCGCGCTTCCTCCTTCTGCGGCGGCGCGACCGAGTCCTCGAGGTCGAGAAGCACGACGTCGGCGACCGCCTCGCGCGCGCGCTCGAGCTTCCGCGGCTCCGCGCCGGGCACGAAGAGGAGCGAGCGTCTCGAGCGAAGGGAGTCTGCGGCGGGCGTTGCCATTTCTCGATCCTGTTGCTTCCCTCAAGAGCCGAGGAGGAGCCGATTCATGCGTAGCGCAAAGGATTTCTTCAAGCCCCTCGCTCTCGGAGCGCCGACCCCCGTGCGGGAGATCCCGTTCCGGCCCTCCCGCATGATCCACTTCTTCGACCCGAGCAACCCGAAGATGGCCTCGAAGGTCGGCGACCTCGCGAAGCAGTGCGACGTGCTCCTTGGCAACCTCGAGGACGCGATCCAGGCGGACAAGAAGATCGAAGCGCGGAAGGGCCTCGTACAGATCGCGAGGAACACGGACTTCGGGAGCTGCCAGCTCTGGACGCGCGTGAACAGCCTCGACTCGCCGTGGGCGCTCGACGACGTCGTCGAGCTCGTGACGGAGGTCGGCGACAAGCTCGACGTCATCATGATCCCGAAGGTCGAGGGGCCGTGGGACATCCACTACATGGACCGGCTCGTCGCGCAGCTCGAGGCGAAGGCGGGTCTGAAGAAGCCGCTCCTCTTTCATGCGATTCTCGAGACGGCGGCGGGCGTCACGAACGTCGAGGAGATCTGCGGTGCGAGCCCGCGCATGCAGGGGCTCTCGTTCGGTCCCGCCGATCTCGCCGCTTCGCGCCGCATGAAGACGACGCGCGTCGGCGGCGGGCATCCCGGCTACCTCGTCCGCACGGATCCGGATCCGAACGACCCGAACGCGTTCCGCCCGACCGCGCAGCAGGACCTCTGGCACTACACGCTCGCGCGCATGGTCGACGCCTGCAACACGCACGGCCTCTTGCCGTATTACGGCCCGTTCGGCGACATCAAGGACACGATCGCGTGCGAGGATCAGTTCCGGAACGCGTTCCTCCTCGGCTGCGTCGGCGCGTGGAGCCTGCATCCGGTGCAGATCGAGATCGCGCGCAAGGTGTTCAGCCCGCCCGTCGACGAGGTGCTCTGGGCGAAGAAGGTGCTCTCGGAGATGGGTGACGGCACCGGCGTCGTCATGATCGACGGCAAGATGCAGGACGACGCGACCGTCAAGCAGTGCCGCGTGATGGTGCGGCTCGCCGAGCGCCTCGCCGCGAACGACCCGGAGCTGAAGAAGGCGTACGCGTTCTAGATCTCGGCCCTTCCGAGCGCGTCTCGCGTGCGCGCTTCACGGCTGCGTCAAGCACCGGTCGGGACGACTCGGGCACCCTCCAGGCTGAGGTCACGGTCCGTTCCCCAGACTTCCCGAATGCGCAGCCGCGAGAGAAAGACGAGGCTCGACGCGTCGACGTAGGTGAGCTTGTGGCCGCGTAGGCTCTCGAGCTTCGTGATGACGGCTTCGTGGTGCGCGGAATCGATGGCCTCGAGCGTGAGCCAGGAGAAGTCGGAGAGCGCCAGGCGAAACGTGCGGGCGGCCTCTTCGCCGAGTCGGTGGAGGAACCAACCATACGTCTCCGAGACGATCGCCAGAGACGAGTGGCATCGCGGCGGAGGGTCCGAGAAGAGCTCGACGGCGGCGGCGTGGAAGCGATCCGAGCGATCGAGGAAGGCGATGAAGATCCCGCTGTCGAGGAAGACGGCTCTCGCCTTCACGGTCGCGGGCGCCCGTAGACGACCTCGTCGACGCTTCGACTCGCGTCGGAATCGCCGGACGCCAGCGCTCCGGCGTGTCGCATCCACGGCCGCTCGCGGGTGCGGCGATGTCGAATTCCGGCGGCGACGAGCCGGCGCAGGAACTCCGCAAGGGAGATCCCCTGCTGGCGAGCCTCCCGTTTCGCCTCGCGGTAGGCCTCTTCATCCAAGGAGATCTGCGTTCGGATCATGTTATCACGATAGTCTATAGTGATAACACGGGCAAGACGTGAGCGGACCTTCAGCAGCGCTCCCACGCCTCGAAGTCCGGCTTCGCCATGCGCTCGCGGAAGCGCTCGAAGCTCCACGGCCACGCGGCCGGGACGCCGCGGTCGTCGAGGTACCAGCTTCGGCAGCCGGTCATCCAGATCGTCTTCTTCGCGGCCTCGACGCGGTCCGCGTCGAATCGATCGCTCGCCGCGTGCGTCGGGCTGAGCTCGCGGCAGCGTCCGGTGCGGATTTCCTCGACGAGCTGCAGGACGTAGTCGAACTGCAGCTCCGCCACCTCGATCAGCGAGAAGTTCCCGACCGGCCCATTCGGCCCGTTCAGCAAGAACAGGTTCGGGAAGTCGGGGATCGAGATCGAGAGGTACGCGCTCGGCCGCTTCGCCCACACGTCGTCGAGCCGCGTGCCGCCGCGGCCGACGACCTCGATCGGACGGAGGAAGCGATCCGTCCGGAAGCCCGTCGCGAGGACGAGCACGTCGAGCTCGTGCAGCCGTCCGTCCTTCGTCCGGATTCCGCCTCTTTCGATCCGCTCGATCGCTTCGGTGACGAGCTCCGCGTTCGGCCGCTGGATCGCCTGATAGAAGTCCGGTGACACGACGAGCCGCTTGCACGCGGCGCGATACGAAGGACGGAGCTTCTCGCGCAGCACGGGATCGGAGACGCTGTTCTCGAGGTTCGCGCGGCAGACCTCGGCGATCATGCGCATCTGCGGCGAGTCGGCGTCGCCGAGAGCGTTCGCGAAGTTGTCGGCGAACATCCGCGACATCACGTCTCGGAGCTCGCGCATCTGCTCGGGCGAGCGCGCGAACGTCGCCTTCTCCCCGGCGGTGTAGGGGGGATTCTCCTGCGGCGCGATCCACTGCGCGGTCCGCTGGAAGAGCGAAAGCTTCGCGACGCGATGGACGAGCGCCGCGGTCATCTGCACCGCCGTCGAGCCGGTGCCGATGATGCCGATCCGGCGGCCGTCGAGCGGCACGCGATGGTCCCAGCGCGCGCTGTGGAACGCCGCGCCGCCGAAGTCGGCGAGACCGGGGAGGTCCGGGACGTTCGGGTGGTGGAGGACGCCGGTCGCGCCGATCACGACGTCGGCCTCGTCCCGCACGCCGTCCTTCGTCTCGAGGAGCCAGCGCCCGTCGCGATGCTCGCAGCGGGCGATCTCCGCGCCGAAGCGGATCCGCCCGACGACGCCGCGCCGCCGCGCGACGTCCTCGAGGTACGCCTGGATCTCGTCTCCGGGCGAGTAGCGATGGCTCCAGTCGGGGTTCGGCTCGAACGAGTAGCTGTAGAGGTGCGAAGGGACGTCGCAGGCGATGCCCGGATAGGTGTTCTCGCGCCAGGTGCCGCCGAGGCGGTCCGCCTTCTCGTAGATCGAGACGTCCTCGTACCCGGCCTCCTCGAGCCTGATCGCCGCGAGGATGCCGGACATCCCGGCGCCGATGACGACGAAACGTAGGGGTTGGGGGTCGCTCATATCGTCGCGGCGATACCACAACGGCCGGCGACACGCCGGGACGAGGGGGTCCGGTTCGTTGCGCCGCATCTGCACCCAGGCTCGCGAGAGTCCGGGTGCCCCCGCCGCTCAGCGGACCGGCTGCTCCACTCCGGGCGCTGCGCGCCCCTTGCGGAGGAGGAACCACTCGGGGAACGCGACCGGCCCGGCGAGCTGCTCGATCGGCGCGACGAGCTCGAATCCTCCGACCCAGAGAAAGAGGAGGCCGAGCAGCCACTGGACGGTCCACAGAGCGGCGTTCCTCGTTCGACTCCATTCGTCTCGAGCTTCTTCAGCCGCCGGCCATCGCGCCGACGATCAGGAACGGCTCCGTCCCCTTCGCGATCGCCTCGGGGAGCGGCGTGTCCAGCGACTCGTGCGAGAGATCCTGCTCGCACGCGAAGAAGCGGACGAACGGACGCCGCTTCTGCGTCGCGTGATCGCGGATCGTGCCGAGGAGCGCAGGGAAGCGCGCCTCGAGGGCGTCGACGACGGCGCGCGTCGTGACGACACCCGAAACCTCGACCTCCACCTCGCCGTCGACGCGGGCAAGCTTCCTGAGGTGCGCGGGGAGGACGACGCGGATCATGGCAGCGTCTGCACCTCGACGGACAGCACGGCGGGAAGGTCGCGGACGATCGGGTTCCAGGAGTCGCCGGCATCCGCGGAGGCGTACACCTGCCCGCCGGTCGTGCCGAAGTAGATGCCGCACGAGTCGAGCGAGTCGACCGCCATCGCGTCGCGCAGCACGTTCACGTAGCAGTCGCGCTGCGGCAGTCCCTTCGTGAGCGGCTCCCACTCGTTCCCGCCGGAGCGGCTCCGGTAGACACGGAGCTTCCCGTCGGGCGGGTAGTGCTCCGAGTCGCTCTTGATCGGTACGACGTAGACGGTGCTCGGCTCGTGCGCGTGCACGTCGATCGGGAAGCCGAAGTCGCTCGGCAGGTTCCCGCTCACGTCCTCCCGGGAGTCGCCCGCGTTCTCGCTCCGCATCACGTCCCAGTGCTTCTGCATGTAGAGGACGTTCGGCCGCGACGGGTGCATCGCGATCCGGTGCACGCAGTGGCCGACCTCGGCGTTCGGATCGGGGATGCCTTCGGACTTGAGCCCCCGGTTGATCGGCTTCCACGACTTGCCGCCGTCGTCGGTGCGGAACGCGCCCGCGGCGGAGATCGCGATGAACATGCGCTCCGGGTTCGAGGGGTCGAGGAGGATCGTGTGCAGGCACATTCCGCCCGCGCCCGGCTGCCAGAACGGTCCGGAGCCGTGCTCGCGGAGCCCCGGCAGCTCGCTCCAGCTCTGCCCGCCGTCGGTCGAGCGGAAGATCGCGGCGTCCTCGACGCCGGCGTAGACCGTGTCGCGATCCGTGAGCGACGGCTCGAGGTGCCAGACGCGCGCGAACTCCCAGGGATGCGGCGTGCCGTCGTACCACTGGTGCGTACCGGGGACGCCCGCGTAGGTGAACTGGTTGCCGACCGTCTCCCAGGTCTTGCCGCCGTCGTCGGACCGGTGCACGACCTGCCCGAACCAGCTGGTGCACTGCGAAGCGTAGAGGCGGTCCGGATCCACGGGGGATCCCTTGAGGTGGTAGATCTCCCAGCCGCCGAAGTGGGGACCGCTCACGTCCCACTTGTCGCGCTTCCCGTCCGCGGTCAGGACGAACGCACCCTTTCGCGTGCCGACGAGGACTCGTACTCCGCTCATGCCTCCTCCTTTTCGTGAGGTAAGTCGAACGGCACCGTGCGGGTTCGACACCCGCCGGAGGAAATCTCTACTCGGCGGCGGGCGCGACGCAGCGGTTGACCAGGGTGCCGAGGTGCTCGATCTCGCTCGTGATCTCGTCGCCGACCGCAAGGTAGCGGCGGGGATTCCGGACGGATCCGACCCCCGCGGGCGTCCCCGTGAAGATCAGGTCGCCGGGGAGGAGGGTGCAGTGCCGGGAGAGGTACGCGATCGTCTCGGGGACCGAGAAGACCATCAGGCTCGTCCGCGCGCTCTGCATGCGCTCGCCGGAGACGTCACAGGTGAGTGCGAGGTCGTTCGGATCCGGTATCGCGTCGAGCGAGATCACCGCCGGTCCGATCGGTCCGAAGTTCGCGAGCGACTTCCCCAGTGAGAACTGCGCGGGCGTGTCGGAGAACTGCAGGCGCCGGTCGGAGACGTCCTGCCCGACGCAGTAGCCGGCGACGTGCTCGAGCGCCTTCGCCTCGGGGATGTTCCGTCCGCCGCGACCGATGACGGCGACGAGCTCGACCTCCCAGTCGACGCGGCTCGAGCCGATCGGGACCGCCGCGCGCGGTCCGGCGAGGCAGCTCGGGAACTTCGTGAAGATCATCGGCGACTTCGGCAGCTCGAGCCCCGCCTCGGCGGCGTGATCGCGGTAGTTCAAGCCGAGCGCGAAGACCTGCGCGGGGAAGGGGACGGGCGGCCCGAGCGCGGCTTCGTCGAGCGTGGTGACGAGCCCTTCGCTCGCGCCCGCAAGCGAGGCCGCGGCCCAGTCGCGCACGACGTCCCAGGCGCGGATTGCGGCCATCGGATCGGAGGGCAGCGCTCCGCGCGAGGCTTTCTCGAGGTCGACGGCTCCGTCGCCGCGCCGCAGCGCCGCGCGGCCGTGCAGGTTCACGAGTGCGGTTTTCATCGACCGGACGATACTGTGCGTCCGAGATCCGCGCGAGCCGCCATGTCGAGGGCAACAGAGATCTCCTCGGACGAATCGCCGTTTCTGCCGAGACGAGCGCTCTCGATGCTGCAAGGAGGGCGTCGTAGATCGGGGATCTGCCGCGCACGATGAGCGTCGCGCGGCAGCTCGAGATCGCCCGCGCCGAGCCTCGCTGCCGGGGCGCCCCGGTCAGCGCGCGCGAGCGCGACGGGACGAGGAGGGTGCCCCGGCGGCCGACTCCACCCCGCCGTCGAGCAGCGCCAGCAGCCGCCGCGCCGCGTCCGTCGGCGTCAGCTCCGCGCTCGAGACCGACGCCTCGAGCTTGGGCAGGAGCTCGCGCACGTCCGCGCGCGCGAGGAACTTCCTCCGGAGCCCGTCCTCGAGCGTGCTCCAGAACCACGCGTGACGCTGCTCGCGGCGGAGCTCGTCGAGAGCGCCCGCGGCCTCGAGCTTCTCGTGGTGGTCATGGATGATCGACCACACCTCGTCCATGCCGCGCTGCTCGAGCGCGCTCACCGTGACGACCGGCGGATCCCAGTGCGGCGTCCGGTGGCGGAAGAGCCGCAGCGCGTTTCGATACTCGGCCGCGGCGCGCATCGCGCGTTTCGCGTTGTCGCCGTCCGCCTTGTTGATCGCGAGCGCGTCGGCGAGCTCCATGATGCCCTTCTTGATCCCCTGCAGCTCGTCGCCCGCGTTCGGCAGCATGAGGACCAGGAAGAAGTCGACCATCGAGGCGACCGCGACCTCGGACTGCCCGACGCCGACCGTCTCGACGAGGACGACGTCGTAGCCCGCCGCCTCGCAGACGAGCATCGCCTCGCGCGTACGCCGTGTGACGCCGCCGAGCGAGCCGGCCGAAGGGCTCGGTCGAATGAACGCGTTCGGTGAAGCCGAGAGGTTCGACATGCGCGTCTTGTCGCCGAGGATGCTTCCGCCCGAGCGCGCGCTCGATGGATCGACCGCGAGCACCGCGACGCGCTTTCCCTGCCCGATCAGGTAGAGCCCGAACGCCTCGATGAACGTGCTCTTGCCGACGCCGGGCACGCCCGTGATGCCGACGCGCGCGGAGCCGCCCGTCGACGGCAAGAGCGTCTCGAGCAGACGCTGCGCTTCCTGCTGATGATCGGCGCGCGTGCTCTCGACGAGCGTGATCGCCTTCGCGAGCGAGCGACGATCGCCCGCGCGCACGCGCTCGGCAAGCGCTTCCACCGCGTTCGTCGAGGTCGCCGAGCCGGGGCTACTCGTGGGCGGCACCGGGCTTTCCGCCGTTCGCGCTTCCACGGTGCGCGATCAGGTCGAGCACGCGCCGCGCCGCGACGGGGATGCGCGTCCCCGGTCCGAAGATCGCCTTGACGCCGGACTTCTCGAGGAACGGATAGTCCTTCGGCGGGATGATGCCGCCGACCGCGACGACGACGTCGCCCGCGCCGAGCGCGTCGAGCTGCTTCACGATCTCCGGCACGAGCGTCTTGTGCCCGCCGGACTGCGTCGAGACGCCGACCACGTGAACGTCGTTCTCGACGGCCTGCCGTGCGATCTCCTCGGGCGTCTGGAAGAGCGTCCCGACGTCGACGTCGAAGCCGAGGTCGGCGAACGCCGTCGCGATCACCTTCGCGCCGCGGTCATGCCCGTCCTGCCCGACCTTCGCGACGAGCATGCGCGGGCGGCGTCCCTGCGCGGAGAGGAAGCTCTCGATCTCCTTCTGCATCTCGCGCCAGTCGTCGTCCTCGCTGAACGCGGAGCCGTAGACGCCGGAGATCGACTTGATCTCCGCCTGGTAGCGCCCCCAGACCTTCTCGAGCGCGGCCGAGATCTCGCCGACCGTCGCGCGCGCGCGCGCCGCCTCGACGCCGAGCTCGAGGAGGTTGCCCTGGCCGGTCTGCGCGCAGGTCTGCAGCGCTTCGAGCGTCGCGGCGACCTTCGCTGCGTCGCGCGTCGCGCGGATCTTCTCGAGCCGCGTGACCTGCGCCGCCCGCACCGCCGTGTTGTCGATCTCGCGGAGGTCGAGCTCCGGCTCGTTCGGGCGCTGGAAACGGTTGACGCCGACGATCACGTCCTCGCCGCGGTCGACACGCGCTTGACGCTGCGCGGACGTCTCCTCGATGCGGAGCTTCGGCATGCCCGCCTCGATGGCGCGGACCATGCCGCCCATCTCCTCGACCTCCTCGATGATGCCGAGGGCCTTCGTGGCGAGAGCGTGCGTCAAGGACTCCATGAAGTACGAGCCGCCCCACGGGTCGACGACCTTCGGGATCCCCGTCTCGAGCTGCAGCACGAGCTGCGTGTTGCGCGCGACGCGCGCGGACTCGTCGGTCGGGAGCGCGAGCGCCTCGTCGAACGAGTTCGTGTGGAGGCTCTGCGTCCCGCCCATCACCGCCGCCATCGCCTCGACGGTCGTGCGGATGATGTTGTTGTACGGGTCCTGCTCCGTCAGGCTCGCACCCGACGTCTGGCAGTGCGTGCGGAGCATCAGCGACTCGGCCTTCTTCGGCGCGAAGTGCCTCTTCATCAGCGTCGCCCAGAGGAGCCGCGCGGCGCGGAGCTTCGCCACCTCCATGTAGAAGTTCATCCCGATCGCGAAGAAGAACGAGAGGCGTCCCGCGAACGCGTCGATGTCGAGGCCCTTCGAGAGTGCCGCGCGCACGTAGTCGAGGCCGTCGGCGATCGTGAAAGCGAGCTCGAGATCGTTCGTCGCTCCCGCCTCCTGCATGTGGTAGCCGGAGATCGAGATCGAGTTGAACTTCGGCATCTCCTTCGAGGTGTACTCGATGATGTCCGCGACGATCCGCATCGAAGGCGCAGGCGGATAGATGTAGGTGTTGCGGACCATGAATTCTTTGAGGATGTCGTTCTGGATCGTGCCGGTGAGCTGAGCGCGCGGCACGCCTTGCTCCTCGCCGGCGACGATGAAGCTCGCGAGCACCGGGAGAACGGCGCCGTTCATCGTCATCGAGACGGACATCTTTTCCAGCGGCACGCCTTCGAAGAGGATGTTCATGTCCTCGACGGAGTCGATCGCGACGCCCGCCTTGCCGACGTCGCCGACGACGCGCGGGTGATCGCTGTCGTACCCGCGGTGCGTCGCGAGGTCGAAGGCGACCGAGAGGCCCATCTGCCCGGCGGCGAGGTTCGCGCGGTAGAACGCGTTCGACTCCTCGGCGGTGGAGAACCCGGCGTACTGCCGGATCGTCCACGGGCGCTCGGTGTACATCGTCGCGCGCGGGCCGCGTACGAACGGGAATCCGCCGGGGATCCCGTCGGCGAAGTCGATGCCCTCGACGTCGGCCCGGGTGTAGAGCGGCTTCACGTCGATGCCTTCGGGCGTGTGCCAGACGAGTTGTTCGGGATCGGCGCCCTTGCGCTCGCGCTTGGCGAGCTCGCGCCAGCGCTCGACGTCTGCCTTCTCGGGTTGTGTGGCCATGGGCAGGTAGGATCGGCTTCCGGCGGGGCAGGCGCAAATCGCTGCTCCCGCCTGCGGCGGAGCCATGCTTGACCGCGTTCGCGCTGCTCGGATAGGCAGGCTTAGGAGACCCAAGTGACTCGACCCACCGCTGGGCCCACCGTCTTGACGCTCTTTTGCGTGAGCCTGACCTTCGGGGCGACCTCCAGGTCGGGCAGTCCGAAGCACCGGTCCGGGTCGAGCTCACGATCGGCGAGACGTGGCGCTACTGCGCCGAGTTCGGCGGCTTCGTCGTGCACGACGGCTCCGATGGGAAGTCGTTCCTGGCGAAGCTCTCCCCAACGCCTGCCGGCTGCCCCTGAGCGCCGCGCGGACAGACGGGGCACGAGACGGTGGACCTAGGACTGAAAGGGGCCGCCGTCTGCGTGCAGGGCGGCAGCAAGGGCATGGGGCGCGCAGCGGCCGAGTGCTTCGCGGCGGACGGAGCGCGAGTCGTGATCCTCGCGCGGGGCCGGGACGAAATGGACGCGACCGTCGCGGAGCTGCAGCGTCTCGGCAGCCCGGACGCGTGGTGCTGGCCGACCGATCTCCTTCACCCGACGAGCGTCGAGGAGGCGTTCGCTGCGATCGGCGAGCGCTGGGGCGAGCTCAACACGCTCGTCAACGCGGCCGGCCCCGGAGCCGACCAGAAGACGTTCGACGGGATCTCGGACGACGAGTGGCACCGCGCGTTTTCGCTCGGCGCGCTCAGCGCCGTCCGCTGCGCGCGCGCGGCGCTGCCGTGGCTCCGGAAGGCGGAGTGGGCGCGCATCGTCAACGTCTCCGCGCACTCGACGAAGCGGCAGTCGCGGACGCTCGCGGCCTACACCGCCTCCAAGGCGGCGATGACGAGCATCAGCAAGAACATGTCGCTCGCGCTCGGACCGGAGGAGATCCTCGTGAACACGGTGTCTCCCGGCTCGTTCGCTTCGGACGGGTTCAAGATGGGGATGCGCCGCCTCGCCGCGGGCCGCGGCCTCGATCCGGACAATCTCTACGACTGCATGCGCTGGATCGCGGAGGACTTCGGACACCCGGCGCACCTGCCGCGCGCCGGCGATCCGAAGGAGATCGGCGCGGTGATCGCGTTCGTCGGGTCGAAACGGAACTCGTACATGACGGGCGCGAACATCAACGTCGACGGGGGCTCGGACTTCACCTGAAGCTCCCGGCGGCATGAACGACGCGACGAGCTCTCGCGCGGCCTCGGAAGCGGGCGTGCCGGAGCCGGAGCCCGCCTCCGACGTGCACCTGCACGACTACGAGACGCCGCCGTCGCGTCCGGCGGCGGGAAGGATCGTCGGCTTGCGTTGAGCGCGCGGAGCCACCGAGCGCGGCTCGAAATCAGAGGACGACGGTGCGGCCGGCTTCGCTGGCGATCTCGATCGCGGCGAAGTCGACCGCGCCGGAGCACTTCTGGAACACGCTGACGGCGATCAGCCAGACGGCGACGATCTCACGCGGCGGCGGCGCGTCGGTCCGTACCGCGGTTTCGTAGTCGCGCACGACCGACCGCTCCTCGTCGTGCCACTTGCCGATTCCCGAAGCGCCGCTCCGCACGACGAGGTGCGTCTCGCGCTGGTCCCAGTGCGGCAGCGGGCAGCGGAAGCACGTCTCCGCGGGGAGCGTGCTGCTCCAGTACCAGGTCAGGTCCTGCCCGTTGTCGAGCTCGAGGGCAATCGAGAGGTAGTCGTGCGTGACGAGCTGGTCCTCGGCGACGGCGCTCGGCAGGTCGTGCACGCGCCAGCGCCAGCGGAGGCGCGTGTCGTCGCGGAGCGGCACGCGGACGGGACGGCGCAGTATGCCGACGTCGTCACGCGTCTCGGCCGAGATCGCGGCGGTTCCGTCGAAGCGTGCCGCGCGGTAGATGTCCGCAGGGCCGAGGAACCAGAGGTACTCCCAGCCCGCCGGCTTCTCGATCGGCCTTGCCAACCGCGCGCTCTCGGCCGCAAAGAGCGGCTCCTCCGGTACGGCCCGAGCGAGCGCCTCGACTCCGGCGCGTGCTTCACCGCGCCAGCGAACGACGAGGACCGCGAGACCGCCGCCGAGCGCTTCGTAGAGCTCGCGCGGCGTGTCGAGATCGCCGTCCTCGTTCCGCCACTCGCCCTGGTAGATCCCGAGCTCGAGCGCGCCGCTCGACGGTGCGCGAAAGCCGTACGTGTCGCGCGTGCCGTTCAGGAGCGGCCCGCGTCCGCCGACGCGCGCCCAGAGGTGCAGGGCGGCACCGTTCCAGAGCCCGGCCTCCTCGGAGAGGACGACGCGCCCCTCCGCGAAGAGCGTGAAGGAGTCGCCTTCCGCGAGCGCGACGCCGGTCACGGTCCATGGCGGGACCTGCGCGGGAAGGTCGACGACCTCGGCGGCGGCGACGTGGCGCTCGAAGACGTCCCGAGGCACGCGCGCGAGCGAGTCGCGCAGTCGCCTCGCGGACTCCGAAACGCTCGTCGCCATGGCCGCGTCCGACCTCGGCTCTTCTACGCTCCGGTGAACTTCCGGAAGTCCGCGCTCGCCCACCGCTCGGGACGAAGGAGGACGAGGATCTCCGACGTGACACCGTTCGGATAGGACGCCGCGAGGTACGCTTCGCCCATCTCCTTCCCGAGGTAGCGGATCGCCATCTCGCGCGTGTCCTGCGCGAAGTCGACCTTGGCGAACGTGACCGGTCCTTCGACGGTGACGTAGATGTACGGCGCGGTCTCCGTCTGCGCGCAGAGCGTCGCGCGGCCGAACTTCCGCAGGAGGCGCGCTTTCCGCGAATCCTCTCCCGTTGCGATCCGGATCTCGCCGCCGGGCGCATAGCGGTACCAGACCGGGACGGCGAGAGGGCCGCGCGTTTCCGCGGCGACGCTGAGAATTCCGACGTGCGTTTCGGCGAGGAACGCCTCGGACTCGGCTCGGCTCATGGCGAGAGACATGAAACTCCTCCTACGGATTCGGATAGAACGGCGTCGAGTCCCAGAGGTTCTGCGGCTCGAGGCTCCACCTGCGTGACGACGAGCGTCTCCGACTGGAAGAGGTCCCCGTCGGCGTTCGGCATGCGGACGACGTCCCAGCAGAAATGCCATGTGGAAACCGTCGATCCCGAGGTCGGGACCGTCTGGGTGAGCTCGTTGCCGGAGGTGCCGTAGCCGCCGGGGGATCGCGGAGCATCTCGATCCGGTGGAACGCCGCCGCCTTCGCGGGGTCGTCGGACGACGTCAGGTCGCACACGACGACGCGTCCGCCCGGGTCGAGCACGGTGTCGTCGGGCCCGGCTCCGCTCACCTCGACGAGGAGTGCCAGCGCGCGCTCGTCCTTGATCGCGGGCGCGGTCGAGAACGGCACCGCCTGCTGCGTGAACTGATCGAGGATCCGCTCGCGATGGGTCGACATGGCGGGAGGAGACTATCACGAGGGACGATCTCGCGCGGAAGCGGCTCTCGAGTTGGCGTGCGCGCGGGATCCGGTAGTCTCTCGTCATGGTGCGCCGTGACGGCGAGGCACGACCTCTCGATGTGCGAGTGGGAGGAGCGTCGCCAGGCTGCACATCTCCGGCGGGTGAGAGTCCCGCCTCGGTAAGCGCCGGAGCGCCGAGTAGCAGGCCCCCGACGAGAGAGGGAGACCTTAACGTCGAAGCGGGGCGTCAAGAGCCCGCGACGCGGCGAGAGCCGTACAGCGGGGAGCAAGCGCGCGGGCCGCAACATGAAGTGAAGCCTGCAGCCTCGACAGAGGAACAAACTGGGAGCCGAGCCGCTCATGTCACGGCGAAGGCCACGTCCGTCGCACCGAGACCGGAGGGTGCGGCGGGTCCCGGCGGGGTATGGGGCGCAGCACGCGTGCAAGGAGACGTGCGGAACACGGGAGACCCGTCTGCGCGGCCGTGGTCGCGGCAGGGCGAGCCGTATAAGTCGAAGACGAAGTCGGCGGCTGCGCAGCGGGAGTCCGAGGGGACCGTAGTACCGTCGATCGCCGCGACGAAGAACGCGGCGGGAGGGAAGGGTCCCTGCGGTGGTCAGGGCGGCGGAGGAGGTAAGCGCGAGGGCATGGCCGGCGAGACCGGACCCAAACACCCCCGCGGGCGTAAGCCCGTGGACAAAGTGCGACAACTCCAACGACGGCTGTGGGCCGCGGCCAAGCGGTCCCCGACCCGCCGCTTCCACGCGTTGTACGACCGCATCTACGGGAGTGACGTCCTGTGGGAAGCGTGGAGGCGGGTGCGAAGCAACCGTGGAGCGGCTGGGCTCGATGCTCGGACGATCGCGGCTGTGGAGGAGTACGGCGTCGAGCACTTCTTGGAGGAGCTCGGCGTCGGGCTGCGCGAAGGCAGGTACCGGCCGCAGGCGGTCATGCGGCGGTACATCCCGAAAGGGGACGGAAGGAAGCGGCCGCTGGGAATTTCGACGGTACGGGACCGAGTGGCGCAGATGGCGGCGAAGCTGGTGCTGGAGCCGATTTTCGAGGCGGACTTCCTGCCGTGCTCGTACGGTTTGCGGCCGAAGCGGAGTGCGACGATGGCGCTCGAGACCCTGCGCAAGGCAGGGGCGAAGGGCGGCCACCACGTGCTCGACGCCGACATCCGCGACTACCTCAAGCCGGGCGAGGCCGCGAGATGGACGCGCGAGTCATTCTGGAACCTCGGGGTGCATCGCCTTCGGGGAACGGTGCGGTACCCGGAGACACCGGCATGGGGATGGGCGTAATGCAGCGACTCGAGAGATCACCGGTAAGCCGTGTGCGGGAAATCCGCACGCACGGTTTGAAAGGGGGTCTTGACCCCCGGCGCTGCCTCACGGTGGCGCGGAGGTAAGGATCTACCAATGAGAAAGCACGCTCGGTTGCTGGCACTCGCGACTTTCCTCGTCCTCGGAGGATCGCTCGGTCTCGGCTTCGCCCTCGGCTCGGCCGAGGCCGCGGACATGCTGAAGGAGGGCGACGCGTTTCCCGCGTGGAAGCTTCCCGATCAGACGGGCAAGCCGGTCTCGTCGGGCGAGCTCCTCGGGCAGACGTACCTCCTCTGGTACTACCCGCGCGCGATGACTCCCGGCTGCACGGCCGAGGGGCAGGGGCTTCGCGACCGCGCAGGCGAGCTCGACGCGGCCGGCGTCGTGATCCTCGGGATCTCGTTCGACTCGCCCGCCGACAACGCAAAGTTCGCCGAGCAGGAGAGCTTCCGCTTCCGCCTCCTGAGCGACGACGGCTCGCTCGCGCAGAAGGTCGGGGCGGTGGACTCACCGGACCAGAAGGTCGCGAAGCGGATCTCGTACCTCGTCGGTCCGGACGGCAAGGTGAAGCAGGCGTACGCGGACGTCGACCCGATCGCGCACGCCGGCGAGGTCGTCGACGACGTGCAATCGGGCGGCGGGTCCTGAGATCCCTCGCGCGCGAGCGGGCCTGAGCTCGGTCTTCAGCTCGCGAGGCGCGGGTTCAGCTTCGTCCACTCCGAGGCGGGCGGCAGCAGCCCCATCCCGATCACCTCCTCGCGCATCTTCACGAGGTGGTCGTAGGAGGCGCGGAGATCGGCGATCTCCTCGTCGGTGCCGCGCGGCATCTCCCAGGTGACGCCGTTCGTGCCGATCTTCGTCTCCATCGCCATCAGGATCTTCTCGAAGCCGTTCTTCGGCGAGTCGACGTAGACGCCGGCCGGCCACGGGTACGCCTTTCCGTCGATCGCGGCCTTCACCATCATCACGGACTGGTGCGCGGGGCTCTGGAAGGAGCTCCGTCCGCGGAGCTGGATGATGCGCTTGCCGCCCTGACGGACGTGCTCCTGGATCGCGGCCCACGCCTCGTTGGTGAGCTTTGGCGTTCCGATGAGGTCGGTGAGGGGCGTGCCGGAGACCTTCGCGGTGCTCGCGAACACGGCCATCATCTCGCCGTGGCCGCCGTAGGTGCGGCAGCCGGTGACGTCGTCCTGCGGGATCTTGAAGTGCTGCGCGAGCGCGGTCTGCAGGCGCGTGCTGTCGAGCGCGGCGAGCGTCGTCACGCGTCCCGCCGGCAGGCCCGAGTGCACCTGCGCGACGAGGCCCGTCACGTCGGCCGGATTGAAGATGATGACGGCGAGCTTCACGTCGGGGCAGTGCGTGCGGATGTCCTTGCCGAGCTGTGCGGCGATCTCGGCGTTGCCCTTCAGGAGGTCCTCGCGCGTCATCCCTTCCTTGCGCGGCGCGCCGCCCGACGAGATGACGTACGAAGCGCCCTTCAGCGCCTCGCCGATGTCGGTCGTGAAGGTGACGCGCGCTCCCGGGAACGCGCAGTGGTAGATCTCCTCCGCCGCGCCCTCGTTCCCCTTCTCGAAGGGGTCGTACATCACGACGTTCGGCGTGAGACCGACGGTCAGAGCCGACTGCACCATGTTCGAGCCGATCGCACCGGCCGAGCCGAGGATGGCGAGCTTGTCCTGTGTCAAATGGCTCATCGCGTCTTCTTCCTTCCGTTGCGCGTGGAGAAGGCGAGGAGTCTACCGCATCGATCCCGATGTGCCAGTCGGAGTCAGCTCGCCCTCCGGATCCAGCCGAGAAGCGCCGCGCGCATGGCCTGATGCAGATTGAGGGACTTCGCGTGCGCAGCGCGCTCCAGCTCCTTCCAGAGCGCCTCCGGCAGACGGACGGATCGTACGACGGTCGTCCGTCGCTTCCCTTTGCCAGGACGACCGCGACGGAGAAGGACCGCGTCCTGGGCGAGCTGCGGCATCTCCCACAGCGCGGAGAGAGAAGGGCCGCCGGCCTCGTCGGCACCGGCGAAGGCGTTCCGCCGGACGGGCCCGAAGCGGGAGAAGTCGACGGGCCCGTCCAGCGGATCAGTCGTTCTCGTAGCGCGCTTTTTCATGCTTGGTCGCCTTTCGTGCGCTCATGATGCGAATCGCGTCCACGTCGACCTCGGCGTAGACGACGTAGAGAATCCGCTGCCGCCGCGAGTATCCGATCAGGATGAAGCGATCGTCGTGGAGCCCGTCCGGATAGTAGCCAGCCAGCGGATCGTCGAAGGCCGAGGAAGCCTCGTCGAACGAGACGCCATGCTTTCTCAGATTGGCGGCAGCCTTCCTCGCGTTCCAAGCGAAGCGCACGGGATAAATGTACTACAATTAACCCCATGCGACCAAGGGCCGGTTTCCTAACGCCGGCGATGTTGACGTGGAGCAGGGAGGGCGAAAGCCATGGCAGCACAGCGGCCGGAGGATTGGCCGGACGAGCTCACGCTACGCGGCGAACGACTTCCGCAGCGCTTCGAGCTCCGCGACGTCGCTTCGTCCGTACAGAGCGAGCTCCGCGAGGATCCGCCCGGTCAGCGGCGCGAACTTGAACGCGTGGCCCGAGCACGCGGCGCCGACGATGATCCGCGGCTCGCCCGGTAGGGCGTCGATCACGAAATCCTCGGTCGGGGTGTTCGTGTAGAAGCACGACTCCGCGCCGGCGAGACGCTCGACGGGCACGGAGAGCTCGCGGTCGAGGAACGCGCGGAGGTCGGCGAGGGCGTGCTCGTCGGGCGCAATCCGCGCTGCGTCGGGATCGTCCGAGACGGCCGAGACGGCCGAGGTCACGTGGCGCGCGGCCTTGACGCCCGCCCGTCCGAACTGCGGCAACCCATAGTAGAAGTCGTTCGCGTCGCGCCCGAGGTAGCACCAGAGCGGAAACCGTCCGAGGCTCCCCGTCGCTTCGCCGCCCTCGAGCGCGAAGTAGCCGATCGTCTGTCGCGCGCCGGAGAAGCGGGACGCGATCGTGGGGAGGAGCTTCGCGATCCACGGGCCAGCCGCGACGATGACACGTCCCGTCTCCAGCGTCCCCCGGTCGGTGACGACGTCGATCCGCTCGGTGCGCGGTTCGATCGCGAGAACGCGCGTGTCCTCGCGCACGTCGACGCCGGCTTCGCGACAGAGCCTCGCGAGCGACGAGAGCGTCTCGACCGCAGCGATCAGGGCGGACGTGCCATCGACGAGCACGTCCGCGGCGCCGTCGAAACGGAACGCGGGCGCTCTCCGCCGCGCTTCGGCGGGCGACACCGCGTCGATCGGCGCTCCGGCGTCCCGCACCGCGCGCGCGTAGCTGTCGATCGCGCCTCCGGGCGGACCGAAGAAGACCGCAGGCGCCGGGTGAAGGAGGGTCCGTCCCGCGGCTCGCTCGAGGCGCGGCCACTCCTCGTCCCGCGCGCGCGTCGCGAGTCGCACGTAGCGCGCATCGGGATAGACGCAGCGGAAGATTCGCGACGCCCCGTGCGAGCTGCCGAGGTCGTGACCGATGCGGAATTGCTCGACGAGGGCGGAGCGGCGCGCTCCGAGCCGCGCGGTGTGCCAGGCCGCGGCGAGGCCGTTCACGCCGGCTCCGATCACGACCACGTCGAACGCGTTGCCTCCGGGATCCTTCGCCATGAGCCTTCTCCCGCTGAAGCGGATCGACTCGATATATCAATCCCGGCCTCGAGCGACGCTCCCCGGAGTCCGGTCGCTCCACGGACGAGGAAATCTCGCGTCCAGCGTCTCGTCGATTGGTGGCGCGCCGGTTGCCATGCCTCCGCTCGAACGCCGCGTGCGGCGTCGCGGGATCGGATCTCCCGATCCTGCACTCCCGGGAAGCCGGGCAAGGAGGAGCGACCATGAAGACCCGACTCGAGCTCGCCACGGCGATCGTCGCTTCCGGAATCGTGATCGCGTCCTCGCTGGCATCGGCGCACGCCGAGAGCGGTCGCCGCGGCGGTCCGTCGGTCGTCGTCTCCACCGTTCGCGATGCGGCGCGCGATACCTCGATCGACGCGAAGAAGCTCGCGGATCTCGATTGCCAGGCCGAGCGCGCCGAAGCGCAGGCGAAGCTCGCGAAGAGCCTCGCGACCTGCCTGCGCCGCGACGCGCGCGAGGAAGGCTCCGGTACGGACCTGCGCGCCTGCGAGGAGGCGAGCTTCCAGAAGTACCTTCATGCGACTCTGGAGCTGCCGTGCTCCGGCGTGAGCGACGTCGTCGGGACCTACTCGTGCCAGGGCGTCCTGTGCTCCTGCCACGGCGACGACTGCGCGGAGATGATCGAGAGCGAGGTCTGCGGCGAGTCCGTCGTCTGCGAACGCGTCGGAGGCGAGGCGGTCTGCTCCTGCCTGCCGCCTCTTTGAAGAGAAGTGAACGAGCGCAAGCTCAAAAGCGAAGAGAGGGTAAACCGATGAGAGCGATTCTGAAGGGCGTCACGACAGCACTGCTGACGGCCGCCGCGGTGATCGGTGCGGCGGACGCGAGCCACGCGCTGAAGAAGAGGCCCACGTACGTCACGAAGTGCACGTGCACGTGCGTCGCGTAGGACGAGGACTCGAACCGCTGGGAGGGCGACAGCTTCACGTTCGACACGCCGGGCGAGGACTGCACGCACGGCATCAACATCAAGTGCATGGTCGAGGCGTCGGATGGCCTCATCTGGGGCGCCTACGCGTCTTGCATGGGGACCACGCGGGTGGAGAAGGCTCGCGGCGTCAAGTCGGGCGGCCTCCTCGATCCGGGCTCTCTTCCCCGACCGACCCCCCGCCCTGCGATCCCCGGAATCCCCGCGGCCGGCGCCGCGCCGCGGCGCTGACCCGTCCGAAAACGCTCGCCCCGTCCGCTTCGGCGTTCCGCCGCTGACGTCTGACCACGCCGAGACGTGATCCGTGCACCGGCTCTGGTGTAGAGGGCCGGTGCATGGATCCGAAGGACTTCAAAGGCAAGATCGGCCGCGACTGGCGGGACTCCGAGCCCTGGTGGCCGGAGCCGGTGCGTCCACCCGAGGGCGCACCGAACGTCGTCCTCATCGTGCTCGACGACGTCGGGTTCGCGCAGCTCGGCTGCTACGGCTCCGACCTCGCGACGCCGGCGATCGACCGGCTCGCCGCGAGGGGTCTCCGCTACACGAACTTCCACACGACGGCGCTCTGCTCGCCGACGCGCGCGTGCCTCCTGACCGGACGGAATCACCACTCCGTCGGCATGGCGCGCGTCGCGGACCTGGCGCGAGGGTTCCCCGGCTACTCGGGGATGATCCCGAAGTCGTGCGGCTTCCTGCCGGAGATCCTGCGCGAGCGCGGCTACGCGACCTACGCCGTCGGGAAGTGGCATCTCTGCCCGGAGTCGCACGCGCACCTCGCCGCGTCGCGCGGAACGTGGCCGCTCGGCCGCGGCTTCGAGCGCTACTACGGCTACTTCGGCGGCGAGACGCACCAGTACTCGCCGGCACTCGTGCACGACAACCACTTCATCGAGGCGCCGTACGACGAGTCGTATCACCTGACCGAAGACCTCGCGGATCACGCGATCGAGCTCCTGACCGATCTCCGCGCCGTCGACGCGGAGAAGCGCTTCTTCCTCTACTTCTGCACCGGGGCGTGCCACTCGCCGCACCAGGCGCCGCGCAAGTGGATCGACGAGTACCGCGGCCGGTTCGACGCCGGCTGGGACGTGTGGCGCGAGGCGACGTTCGCGCGTCAGGTCGCGAGCGGGATCGTGCCTCCTGGGACGGAGCTTTCGCCGCGACCGCCGTGGGTGCCTGCCTGGAGCGAGCTGTCGGACGAGGAGCGTCCGCTCGCGATCCGCTTCATGGAGTGCTTCGCGGGCTTCCTGTCGCACGCGGATGCGCAGATCGGCCGCGTGATCTCGTTCCTGGAAGAGCTCGGGGAGCTCGACGACACTCTGGTGATCCTGCTGTCGGACAATGGCGCCAGCTCCGAGGGCGGGAAGCACGGCTCGATCAACGACCTGAGGCTCTGGAACGTGAACCCGGCCGGCGTCGCGGAGATGCTCGCTCGCCTCGACGAGTTCGGCGGTCCGACGATCCACAACAACTACCCGTGGGGCTGGACGATGGCGGGCAACACGCCGCTGCGTCGCTGGAAGCGCGAGACGCACGAGGGCGGCGTGGCGGACCCCTGCATCGTGCACTGGCCCTCGCGCATCGCCGCGCGAGGCGAGGTGCGGCGACAGTTCGTGCACGCGATCGACGTCGCTCCGACCGTGCTGGATCTGTGTCGCATCGAGGCTCCGGCGACGCTCGACGGCTTTCCGCAGAAGCCGATCGAGGGCGCGAGCTTCGCCGCGACTCTCGCGGATCCCGCGGCCGCGACGCGCGGGACGCAGTACTACGAGATGCTCGGCTCGCGCGCGATCTATCACGAGGGCTGGAAGGCGGTGGCGTTCAAGCCTCTCGGTCCGATGTATTCGCCCACCGACGACGCCAATCGTCCGTGGGACGACGATCCGTGGGAGCTCTACCACGTCGCCGAGGATTTCTCGGAGTGCCGTGACCTCGCCGCGCAGGAGCCCGAGCGGCTCCGTGCGCTCGTCGACCTCTGGTGGCAGGAGGCGGAGAAGTACCAGGTGCTGCCGCTCGACAATCGTATCTACATCGCGATCCTCGAGCCGCCGCCGACCGGCATCCCGCCGCGCGAGCGCTACGTGTACCGGCCCGGCGGCTCGCGCGTTCCCGAGGAGGTCGCGGTCGACGTCAAGGGCCGACCGCACGCGATCGTCGCGGACGTCGTGATCCCGAGCGGCGGCGCCGAGGGCGTGCTCCTCGCGATGGGCTCGATCCTCGGCGGCTACTCGTTCTTCGTCGCGGACGGACGTCTCCAGTACGTGCACAACTTCCTCGGCCGCGAGGAGCACCATGTCGATTCCGAGGAGCGCGTGCCCGAGGGGAAGCACCGGCTCGGGTTCGTCTTCGAGGCGGGCAAAAACGCGCGCTTGACGATCGACGGGCGAACCGTCGGGACGGGCTCGGTCCCGCGCTTCACGCCCGTCCGGTTCTCGATCACGGACGCGGGCCTCACGTGCGGAGAGGACGCGGGATCGGCGGTGACGCGCCGCTATCGCGCGCCGTTCCGGTTCACGGGGAAGCTCGACCGCGTCACGGTGCACGTGGCGGGACCGGGCGTCGTCGATCCGGACGCCCTCGTCGAGTCGAAGCTGCGCACCCAGTAAGACCGCGACGGCGCTCAACCGCACGTGCCGATCCGCCGATGAAGACTGGAGTGCCTGGAGATCGAATGCGGGAAGGGCGCAGAGTCTGGCCCGTCACCATCGTCGCCATCGTCGCGTCGATGACGGCGGGGATCTCCGCCGGAGTCGCCTACGCCTCCGGGCTCGAGGCGGAGTCGACCTTGCCGGGAGCGCGCTCGCTCACGGGCGTGCCTGCACGGGAGGAGTTCCGTGCGCGCGTGAAGCGCGCTCGCCTCGGGAGCGTCGAGCTCGCGTACTACGAGCGCGGCTCCGGTCCACCCCTCTTGCTCAACATCGGAAGCGCCTCGACGATGTCGGAGTGGGATCCGGCCCTTCTCGCGTCGCTCGCCGCACGTCGTCGCTTGATCGTCTACGACTACCGCGGGATCGGGCTCTCGAGCCGGATCCCTGCCAAGGGCCTCACGATCGAGACCCTCGCGGACGACGCAAGCGCGCTGCTGGACCATCTCGGGATCGAACGAGCAGACGTCCTCGGGTGGTCGCTCGGTGGCTTCGTCGCGCAGCAGATCGCCATCCGGCACCCGGAGCGAGTGCGACGGCTGATCCTCGCCGGCACGAATCCCGGCGGCGCTCGGACGGTCTTCGGACCTCCGTACGCTCAGGAGATCGACAGCGATCCGGACGCAACCGACGAAGAGATCCTGAGCGTCAACTTCCCGCGCACGCGTGAAGGCCGCGCCGCGGCCCGCGCTTTTCTGGATCGCCTCGAGGACGCCGCCGAGACGGGCGAGTCGCCCCTGGATTTCACCGTTCCGCGAAGCGGCTATCGCGCGCAGCTCGGGGCCGAGGAGCGCTGGTACGAGAGCGAGGCGAACCTCGAGCGCCTGAGCGACCTGCGCATTCCCGTGCTCGTTGCGACGGGCCGGAGAGACTTGCTCACGCCGCTCGCCAACTCGCGTCTCATCGCGAGTCGCATTCCGGGAGCACGGCTCGTCGCCTTCTCGGGCGCCGGGCACGCGTTTCTGTTCCAGGACTACCCGCGCTTCGCGCGGCTCGTCGAGGAGTTCCTGCACCCGTAGCGGGAAGGACTCCGCCGGTGACGGGCTCGGGCTCGGGCCCCGGTGAAGGTGGTTCGTCCTCGGGGATGCGCGGGCGGATGCTCGGTCCAGTTCAGTGCGCGGCAGACTTCGCCGATCCAGCAAGGGTGTGCGACAGACTCGGAACGAACGTCAGCCGGCGCCGGCTCCTGGCCGGTCTCCTGGCGGGTGGAGCCACCGTATCGGTCCTGCCCGCCGCGTGCGCCTCCGCGCGCTCCGGCGACGCGCGCCTCGCGGCCGCGGACTCGGGAGCCGTCGTGAGCACGTTCTTCTCCGACCCCGGCATCAACTTCCAGATGCTCTTCGCGCTCGGCGCGGCCGGCTACGGCGCGTCCGAGGTGGGCGAAGTCAAGGAGCTCACTTCACTGCCGCCGAGGGCGCGCAGTTCCACTGCGAGCCCATGGCGCCGCAGCTCAGGAACGAGCGCGTGTTCGACTGGCTCGAGCGGATCCTCGAGCCGAGCTTCCGCGCGGTCGCGGGAGAATGCGCTCCGGCACGGCTCGCCACCCGGCACGGCTGACGAGGGCCGGCGTCAATCGTCCGACGGCTCGCGAATCTTCTCCTGCGCGTCCGCGTGGTTCTCGAGCGCCTCGAACAACCCCGAGGCGAGCTCGCCGATCTCGCGATTGACGGTGCGGATCGCGTCGTAGACGGCGCCGATTCCGAGGTCGACGGCGCGAAGCGCCTTTTCCCCGTCCTCGCCGAGGAGGCCGCGCTTCTCCAGCGCGGTGAGCGGGAGCTCGGCGATGGTCTTGTGGATCTGCTCGACCGAGGTGGCACCCTTGTCGACCGCTTCCTGGATCAAGTCCTTGACGGCTTCGACGCGCGCGATGGTGCTCTTCACGGGACTTCCCTCCACGGCCTTCAAGCGGCGACGGCCGCTTCGGGCGACCGCACCGGCAACGAGTAGCGCAGGATGCGCCACACGACGCTGGTGAACTGACTCCAGAACGATCCGGTATTGTAGTACTGACCGTAGCGCTCGGCGATCTCGCGCACCCGTACCGCCATGTCCGCGTATCGCACGGCGGGCACGTCCGGGAAAAGATGGTGCTCGATCTGATGGCTCAGGTTGCCGCTCAGGAAGTGGAAGGTCGGGCCGCCGGTCAGGTTGCTCGAGCCGCGGAGCTGGCGCACGTACCAGGCGCCTCGCGATTCGTCTTCGAGCGCGGTCTCCGGGAACGTCTCGACGTCGGCCGTGAAGTGCCCGCAGAAGATGATGCCGAACGTCCACAGGTTCCGTGCGAGGTTCGCCGCGAGGTTGCCCGCGAAGACCGGCAGGAACGCGGGACCGGCGAGCACCGGGAAGAAGACGTAGTCCTTCGCGAGCTGACGCAGCCCCTTCCTCAGCACGGGTCCGAGCTCGCGGCGGAGCTTCTCGGGCGGCACCTTCCCGCGCACGACGCGCTCGAGCTCGAGGTCGTGCAGCGCCACGCCCCACTGGAAGAGCACCGCGAGACCCACCGCGATCGCCGGCTGGATCAGGTGCAGTGGGTTCCACCGCTGCGACGGGAAGAGGCGCAGGAAGCCGTAGCCGATGTCTCGATCGCGTCCCTCGACGTTCGTGAACGTGTGATGCAGGTAGTTGTGCGAGTGGCGCCAGGCCTCGCCTTCGCACGCGTTGTCCCACTCGTACGTGTCGCCGCGCAGCGTCGGCTCGTTCATCCAGTCGTACTGGCCGTGCATGACGTTGTGGCCGAGCTCCATGTTGTCGACGATCTTGCTGAACGCGAGGAGGCCGGTACCGGCGAGCCACGCGGGCGGCAGCCAGCCGAGGAAGAGCAGGGCGCGGCCGCCGATCTCCGTGTAGCGCACCGTCGCCTGCACCCGGCGGATGTACTGCGCCTCGCGCTCGCCGAGGCTCGCGATCACCTCGCTGCGAACCTCGTCGAGCTCCGCTCCGATCGCGTCGAGCTCGGCGGCGGTGAGCGCACGATGGCGCGAGCTTCCCGGAAAAGCGGGGAGGGCGAATTCTTCTTCGCGTTGGGGATGCATTCGGATCTCCTTTCGCTCGCGGCGAGGCGGCTCACAGATCGAGGGTGACAGGCCCGAGAGGCTCGCTGACGCAGATGCGGATGCGGCTTCCCGCCGCCGAGTCGATCTCCCCCGTCACGCGGTCGCGCACCGTCCCCGAGACCTTGACGCAGGTGCAGGTCCGGCAGATGCCCATGCGGCATCCGGTGGGCGGTCGAAGTCCGGCGCTCTCCGCGACGGCGAGGAGCGTCGGTGCGCTGCTCAGGGCGGTGCGGACGCTCCGGCGGAACGAGACGGAAGTGGGACCGCGAGTGTCGCGAGAGGCGTCCTCGCTCGCGTCGGCGGCGCTCGTCGCGAGAGCGAACGCCTCGCAGCGCAGCCGATGCACGAGGCCGGCGCTCTGCCAGTGCCGCTTCACCGCCTTCGTCAAGCCAGCGGGGCCGCACAGGAACGTGTCGCGCTCCGCCCAGTCGGGGGCGGACTCCGCGAGATGCGCCTCGGAGAAGCGGCCCGCAGCCACTTCGCCGTCCTCCGGCGATTGCGGGAGAAAGCGCACGCGGAAGCCTTCGTGTCGCGCGGAGAGCTCCTCGATCCCGCGTGCGAAGGCGAAGTCGGCGCGACGACGCGCGTAGTACAGGAGCGCGACGTCGGCGTCCGCGCGCCGGCGAAGGGCGGCGCGAGCGAGGCTCCAAACGGCGGTGATCCCGCTCCCGCCCGCGATGAGAAGCAGCGGCGTCGTGCTGGCGGGAGGGAGGACGAACTCTCCCGCGGCAGGTCCGATCTCGACGACGTCGCCGAGCGCCGCCGTGTCGCTCACCCACCGGGACACCGTGCCCGACGGCTGACGCTTGACGGTGATCGCGAGCGTCCGCTCGTGCGGCTCGCTCGTCGGGCTGTAGCAGCGCTCGTGCACGACGCCGCCGATGAGAACGCGCACGGGGACGTGCTGCCCGGGGACGAAGCCTCGGAAGCGCCGATTCGGCCGCAGTACCAGGGTCGTCGTGTCCGCGGTCTCGCGGCGGATCTCCACGACGCGGGCGAAGGTCCGGGTGAGGCTGAACGTCGGATCGACGTGGCGGACGGCGAAGTCGATCCAGTCCGGGTCCAGGGCCAGAGAGAGGCTTCTGAGTGCACGCATGTACACTCATGTAAGACACCCTCCCGTTTGAGTCAACACTTGTACTCCTAAATGGGGCCATCTTTCCCAGGGCCTTCAGCCGTGCTAGAGAATTCTCCGTGAACTCTCGTTCCGAGGCCCTACCGCCGAACGAGCGCACCCTGACCCTCCGCGACGAGCGGAAGCTCCGGACCCGGCAGGCCCTCCTCGACGCCGCTCTCACGCTGATGGGGCAGGGCCGAAGCCTCGCCGGCATCAGCCTGCGGGAGGTGGCGCGCGAGGCCGGCGTGGTCCCGACCGCCTTCTATCGCCACTTCCGCGACATGGACGGGCTCGGTCTCGCGCTCGTCGACGACGTTTGCTTGACGCTCCGGAAGCTGATGCGCGAGGCGCGCGTCGCGGCGCAGGGCGCACGCGACGTCGCCATCCAAACGTCGGTGCAGGGCTTCGTCGGGTACGTCCTCGCGAACGACCGCGCTTTCGAGTTCCTCACGCGTGAGCGCTTCGGCGGCCGACCCGCCGTGCGCCAGGCGATCGCACGTGAGATTCGCTACTTCGTCGCCGAGCTCGCCAACGACGTGCGCGTGGTTCCGCCTTTCGCGGCGATGCCGAGCGACGATCTCGAGATGATCGCCGACCTGGTGGTGCACACGGTCCTCAACCTGAGCGCCGATCTCCTCGAGCTGCCGTCCGGACAGCGCGTCCGCGAGCACGAGCTCACGGCGCGCACGATCAAGCAGCTCCGCTTGATCTTCCTCGGCGCCGCGCAGTGGAGATCCGATCGCGGCGCCGTGCCTCTCGGCCCGATCTGAGTCGCCATCGCGCGCGGAGTCGACGATGCCAGAATCGCACCTCGACAGCGAAGCCATTCTCTCCAATGCGCGCGCTCTCGGTCCCGCGATCGAGTCGGTCGCCGACTCGATCGCTCGATACCGCCGCCTCCCGGACGACCGGATCGAAGCGATGCAGCGCGCGGGGATCTTTCGCGTCGCCTTCCCGCGCACCTGGGGCGGCCCGGAGAGGACGATCCTCCAGCAGTGCGAGCTGATGGAGAGCCTCGCGTACCACGACGCGTCGGCGGCACCATCTCCTGCCACCTCGTCGGCCAGCGGCGGGCGCTCCAGACGGCCGGACAGCTTCTCTGCGGCGAAGACGTGCCGACGTTCGTCTGAACGGCGGTCCTGGGCTAGGTTTGCGGAGCTCGACGCTCAGCGCTTCGAGCAGGAGGTGCTTCCATGGGTCTTCCGAACGGCATCCACCATCTCGCGATCGCGACGCGGGACATGAAGGCGCAGATCGAGTTCTTCACGCAGATCGTCGGGATGGAGCTCGTCGCGCTCTACTGGATGCACGGCGTACCGAAGACGTTCCACGCGTTTCTCCGGCTCGGTGATCACTCGTCGCTCGCGTTCGTGCAAGGCCCCGAGATGGACTCGATCGAGCCGGTCCCCGGAGTGTCGCACGCCGGCTTCACGGCCGGTCCGGTCGCGGGCGGCGCGATGCAGCACGTCGCGCTGAACGTCGACTCCGAAGAGGAGATGCTCGCGATCCGCGACCGCCTGCGCACCCACGGACACTGGGTGATGGGTCCGATCGACCACGGGATGTGCAAGTCGATGTACCTCGCCGCTCCCGAAGGCCTGATGCTCGAGTTCGCGACCTCGGAGTCGCCGATCGACGCCGACGAGTGGATCGATCCGGAGGTCGTGGCCCTCTGCGGCATCGACGCGTCCGAGCTCGCACGCTATCGCCGCCCGCCGTCGTTCGCCGAGCGCGGCGGTGCCGTGGCGCAGCCCGATCCGCACGCGCAGCCGAACTTCGTCTTTCCGCCGGAGCAGCGAGAGCAGCTCGGCGCGCTGCTGCACATGAGCGACGAGCAGATCGCGACGCTGCTGAGCTTCCCGACGCCGCCGGTGCCGAAGCAGCGCGGAGCCGCCTGACGGGAAGACGGCGCTGCGGCGCGCTACGGCAGGAGCGCGCCCGCTTCCGGCTCGATCGCCGACGCGTAGAGCACGCGCGTACGGAGGAGGCTTCGATGACGGAATGGCACGCGAGCGACTACTACCGCCGATCGGGCCTGCAGAAGGCGATGGCCGACGAGGAGCTCGCGCGGCTCGTGCTCGCGGGTGACGAGCGCATCCTCGACGTCGGCTGCGGCGACGGCAAGATCACCGCGGAGATCGCCGATCGCGTTCCGCGCGGCGCGGTGGTCGGCATCGATCCCTCCACGGAGATGATCGCGTTCGCCTCGAGCCACTTCGGCGCGCCGGCCCGGCCGAACCTCTCGTTCGAGGTCGGGAGCGCCCTGCAGCTCCACCATCGCGGCGAGTTCGACCTCGTCCTCTCCTTCAACGCGCTCCACTGGGTGCCGCGGCAGGATCAGGCGCTGGCCTCGATCGGGCAAGCGCTCCGGCCCGGCGGACGCGCGCTCCTCCGCATGGTGTGCGAGGGTCCGCGGAAGAGCCTCGAGGACGTCATCGAGGACATCCGCAGCGGCCCGCGATGGGCGGGCTTCTTCCGCGACTTCCGGAAGCCGTACCTGCACCTCGGGCCCGATGCCTATCGATCACTCGCCGAGTCCTCGGGCTTCCGCGTCCTCCGGCTCGACGTGGAGGACGAATCCTGGGACTTCGGCTCGCGCGACGCCTTCGTCGCCTTCGCGCGCGCGACCTTCGTCGAATGGACGAGACGCCTGCCGGAGAGTGAGTGGCTCGCCTTCATCGGCGAGGTTCTCGACCTCTATCGGACCGTGGCTGCCGACGGCCCGGCCGAGGCGAGCACGTTCAAGTTCTATCAGATGGAGATCGAGCTCGGCTCGCCCTGACGACGGAACGGCAGAGGGCTGCGAGGGCCGCTGCAGCCGAGCGCTGTCCACTGAGGAGGGTGCCGTGCAGGCTCCCGCGCATGGTCAACGGTGCCGACGCCTCGCTCGCGAAGAAGATCTGGTTCGCGAGAAGCTCGCTCGACAGGGCCTGGCTCGCGAGCGTCAAGCGCCCGGGGCCGCCGCCCGGAACGGCGTGCGTGTACGCGGGACTCTTGTTTGGAGCGCGGACGCCCGGGCCGAGCGCAGAGCGAACCGCGGGCCCGTGACGCAATGGAATTGGTGGCAGGAGCGTCTTCACGAGCATGAATCCGAACAAGGCACTGTGGGAAAAGGGCGACTTCACGAAGATCGCGGAGACCATGCGCGAGGGCGGGGACGCTCTCGTCGAGAGCCTCGGTCTCCGGAAGGGGATGAAGATCCTCGATCTCGGCTGCGGCGACGGAACGACGGCGATCCCGGCGGCCCGCCGCGGTGCGGACGTCCTCGGCGTCGACATCGCGCGGAACCTGGTCGAGGCCGGGAGCCGGCGCGCGCAGGCGGAGGGCCTCTCGAATTGCCGGTTCCAGGAAGGCGACGCGACCGACCTGCAGGGCCTCGCGGATGACTCCTTCGATCTGACCGTCTCCTTCTTCGGAGCGATGTTCGCGCCGAAGCCGTTCGACGTCGCGAAGGAGATCGTGCGCGTCACCCGGCCCGGAGGCCGGATCGTCATGGGGAACTGGATCCCGAACGATCCGACGCTCGTCGCGCAGATCTTGAAGATCAGCTCGGCCTATACGCCGCCTCCGCCGGAGGGCTTCGTCAGCCCGATGACCTGGGGCGTCGAGAGCAACGTGACCGAGCGCTTCGTCGCCGCCGGGGCTCGGGCCGATCGCGTGTCGTTCGCGCGCGACACGTTCACGTTCCGGCTCGCCGGCGCTCCGTCGGAGCCCCTCGCGATCTTCCGGACGTACTACGGACCGACGATGAACGCGTACGAGGCGGCTTCGAGCGGCGGCCGCGGCGCCGATCTGCAGAAGGAGCTGGAGGCGTTGTTCGAGAGCCAGAACTCGAGCGG
>VGTG01000030.1 GCA_016874795.1 Deltaproteobacteria bacterium
CCTCGACGTACTGTTCGAGTACGCCTGCGTCGCCCTCCGGTCCGAGGCTCGCGAATCTTCCGCACTCTCGACCGCCTCGCGACGTGATCTGGTGAGAAATGCAGGCTAGCTAGCGACCGAGGGCGACGATCTCGAGCGAGACGCCGTAGACGCGCGTCAGCAGCAACGCGAGCGCGATCACGGCGACGAGGAGCGTTCCGAGCGCTCCGACGGCGACTCCCGCGAGGACGAGTCCGAGCAGCAAGCCCGCGAGCCCGACCACCGGTGCGACGAGCTCGGGCTGGTTGAACGGCTCGACCGGATGGCTCAAGCGCACGAGCTCGCGAGCGCCCTGCGGAGTGAACAGGCTCTCGGGCAGCTGCGCGCGGAGCCCTTCCCAGAACGCCCCTACCTGCTCGACCAGCATTCGCCAGGAGAACTCCAGCATCGCGTCGATCCCCTTCGGTGTCTCGTCCGCCGGCGGCGCGAGCCCGCGGCTACCAGTTGCCCGGCTGCCCCTCGGCGACGTGCGCCCCGATCCAGATGATCAGTACCCCACCCTCGTAGCCGGGTCCACCGACGAGCACCTTGCCCTGCTGCCCGAGCGTCAAGTCGCTGTTCATCAGCACCTGCTCGCCCTGCACGAGCGCGACCTGCAGGGCGACACCTCCCTCGGTCCGGCGGGTCGGGACGACGCGGAGATGGCGGCCGCCCGGGATGTCGAAGCTCGCGTGCGAGCCCCAGGCCATCCGCCGATCCTCGTGGTCCATCAGGCGGTACGAGCCGTAGCGGAACAGGCGCACGAGCTGCGGCTTCAAGCCGGCGAGGCGCTCGTCCTCCTCGGGCGTGCTGCGCGCCGTCGTCGCCGCACCGGGCGAGCCGGCGGCGCCCCCAGAAGCGCCTTCGCGCGGCGAGGCGTCGCGCGCGAGGAGAGTGCCGACCTGGATCATCACCTGCTCGTCCGCCGCGGCGGTCGCCGGCACCGACAGCAGCAGCAGGCACGTCAGTGCCGTGCGTCGGCGTCCGGAGCGGCTCGCCCGCGTCACGGCCAAACGCGGCGAGATCATCGCGGCGTGGGTGCGGAAGCCGGCCGCGGATCGGACTCGCCGATCCAGATCACGGCCGCGGAAGGCTCGCTCCACATCGCCATCGCGCCGCCGGAGTGCTCGAGAGAATCGATCTGTACCTGCCGGCTCGCTCCGCCCTTCGCCGCCGCCTGCTTCGCTTGGGCCATGAGATCGCCGGCGACGCGCGGGTCGACCGCTCGACGCCCGTCGGCGACTGCGACCGTGCTCGCATCAATTGGACCGCGCGGAGCGCGACGCGCGCTCGACCCGGCTTCGGCGACGATCGGATTCGCTTCCTGCGGGCGTTGCGCGAAGGTGCGGGCGGCCTCCTCTTCGGACCCGTCGCCCAGGAAGAGGAACATCGCGGCCGCGGCGGCGATCGCCGAGATCGCTCCGACGGAAAGCGAGCGGTAACGCGTCGACCGGGTCTCCCGTCGTGCGGTCTCGCGGCCGCGCTCGACGCGCGCCGGACGCTCGCCGACGAGCAGGCCGCGGACGGTGGAGGTCGCGGCGGCGAGACGCCAGCCGCTCTCGGGAGCCGACTCCGGGCGGGCGCTGCCCACGCCCGCCTGGACCGCGTTCCAGATTCCCACGACGTCGCCCTCGTCGATCTGGGCCTCGATCGTCGAGACGAGCAGCTCCTGGACGTTCTCCTTCTCCTGCAGCTCGCGCTCGCAGGCCCGGCAGCGAGTGATGTGCAGCGCCGCCTCGCGCATCAGGCGACCGTCGAGCTCGCCGTCGAAGAAGGTGTCGAGCAGACGCTCCGCCTCGCGACAGTTCACACGAACTCCTTGAGTCGTGCCTGGAGCTTCTTGCGAGCGTAGTGCAGGCGGCTCATCACCGTTCCCTTGGAGCATTCCATGACTTGGCTGATCTCCTCGTACGAGAGACCTTCCAATTCTCTCAGTAGTATCACGGCTCTGTGATCCGGGGTCAACTCGTCGATGGCCTGGCGGACGCGCTCGCGCAGCTCGGAATCCTTCGCCACCTCGAAGGGATCCTTGGCCGGATCATCGTCGGCGACGCGATCGAGCGGGCTCTCGGGAGACGCTTCGCCGCTCGGCGGGCGCGGGGTCTCGACGATCGGCCGGCGCCACTCGCGGCGCTGGTAGTCGATCGCGAGGTTGACCGCGATCCGATAGATCCACGTGTAGAAGCTCGCATCACCCTTGAACGCACCGAGCGACCGATAGGCCTTGATGAAGGTTTCCTGGGCGACCTCGAGTGCCGCTTCCCGGTCGTGCAGCATCCCGGTGACCACGCCGAGGATCCGCCGCTGATACCGCTCGACCAGCTCGCGGAAGCCCTCCTGGTCACCTTCGGCAGCACGCCGGACGAGGTCCCATTCGCTCTTCTCCGCAGCCACTAGACGGTGCTCCATGAACGGAAATTCACCGCAAACCCGCCCAGTTCGGGCCGGTTTTGAGATCGACTGCGAGCGGCACCGCGAGCGCCACGACGGATTCCATGTGCTCCCGCACGAGACGGCCCGTCGCCTCCATCTCGGCCTCGGGGACCTCGAAGAGAAGCTCGTCGTGGACCTGGAGGAGCATCCGGGCGGAGGCGCCCTCGGCCGCGAGGACGCGATCGACGGAGAGCATCGCGAGCTTGATGATGTCCGCCGCGGTGCCCTGGATCGGGCTGTTCCACGCCATGCGCTCCGCGGCCTGGCGGCGGTTCGGCTCGCGCGCGAGGAGCTCCGGCAGATAGCGCCGGCGGCCGATCAGCGTCTCGACGTAGCCGACCTCGCGACCACCCGCGACGACGCGGTCCGCGAACTCGCGCACGCACTCGTAGCGCTCGAAGTAGCGGCGGATGTAGGTCTCGGCCTCGGCTAGCGGAATCGAGAGCTCGCGTGACAGCCGCTGCGGACCCATCCCGTAGAGGATGCCGAAGTTGATGACTTTGGCCTTGTTGCGCATTTCCGAGGTGACCGCCTCGGGCGCCACGGCGAAGACCTCCGCGGCCGTGCGGCGGTGGATGTCCTCGCCGCTCCGGAACGCCTCGACGAGGACCGGATCTTCCGTCAGGTGCGCGAGGACGCGCAGCTCGATCTGCGAGTAGTCGCCGGCGAGGAACCTCCAGCCCGGCGGTGGAACGAACGCTTCGCGGATCCGCCGTCCCTCCGCGGTCCGGACCGGGATGTTCTGGAGGTTCGGATCGCTCGAGGAGAGCCGGCCCGTCGCGGCCACGGCCTGGTTGAACGACGTGTGCAGCCGGCCGGTCTTCGCGTCGACCAGCGGCAGAAGCCCGCTCACGTAGGTCGAGAGGAGCTTGCTGAGAGCGCGGTGCTCGACGATCTTCGCCGGCAGCGGATGCTTCTCGGCGAGCGCCGCCAGCACGTCCGCATCGACGGAGAGACCGGTCTTGCCGCGCCGCACGCCCTTCGTCGGCAGCTTCAGGCGGTCGAACAGCACCTCGCGGAGCTGCTGCGTCGAGCCGATGTTGAACGGACCGCCGGCGAGCTCGTGGATCTCCCGCTCGAGAGCGCGGACGCTCGCCGAGAACTCGGCTCCGATACGCTCGAGCACCTCGCGGTCGACGAGGATGCCGTGCGACTCGATCCGCGCGAGCACGCGCGCGAGGGGAAGCTCGACGTCGCGGTAGAGCGACTCGAGGCCCTGCGCCGCGATCTCCGCGCGAAGCGCGGGACCGACGTCGAGGAGCGTTCCGGCGATCGCGCCGGCGCGCTCCGCCGCGGAGAGCTCCTCCTTCGGAGAAGGGAGAGTGCGGCCGAGGCGCTCGCTCGCGAGCGCGTCGATGCCGTGACCCCGGCGCGAGGGATCGAGCAGGTACGAGAGCAGGAGAGCGTCCTGCACCTCGGCCGCGCCGACCTCGCGCGCGTCCTCGCCGTCGAGGCCGCTCGCGTGCAGCGCCTGCTTCAGGTCGTCGACGAGGACGACGCCGGGGCCGCGTCCGGAGAGCACCTGCCGGAGCGACTCTCCCGGTGCCGTCGTCAGGATCTCCTCGCCGCCGATCGCCGCGAGCGCGACCGACGCGGCGCGCGGCGGGATGCCGGGCGTGCTCGGGACGAAGGCGATTCCTACGGCGACGCCGCTCGCGCCTTCGAGGAGCGCTTCGATCTCGCCCGGCGCCGCGACGCGGACCGTCCGCTTCTGCGCGCTCTCGGGCGCCTCCGAGCCGTCGAGGTACTCGGCGAGGAGCTTCGCGAACTCGAGCTCGCGCGACAGCTCGCGCAGCTCCATCTGATCGGGCTCGTGCGCCGCGAGGCGCGTCTCGTCGAAGTCGATCTCCAGGTCACAGCGGATCGTCGCGAGGAAGCGGCTCGCGATCGCGTCCTCGCGACCCGCCTCGAGCTGGCTCCGGAGACGTGCCGCGCCGCGGAGCCCGAGCCCTCCGAGCTCGTCCAGCCGCTCGTACATGGCGTCGATCGATCCGAAGTGGCCGATCAGCGCCTTCGCGGTCTTCTCGCCGACGCCGCGGACGCCCGGGATGTTGTCGATCGAGTCGCCCATCAGGCCCATGACCTCGACGACCTGGCCCGGGCCGACGCCGAAGCGCTCGCGGACCTCGTCCTCGCCCGTCACGCGATCGTACATCGTGTCGATCAGGCGGACGCGCGGGCCGACGAGCTGCATCATGTCCTTGTCGCTGGTGACGATGTGGACGTCGCGCGTCTCGGCGACCGCACGCCGCGCGAGCGTCCCGATCACGTCGTCGGCCTCGACGCCCTCGACCTCGAGCAGCGGGAGGCCGAGCGCCTTCACGATCCGCTTGACGTAGGGGATCTGCCGGCGCAGGTCCGCCGGCGTCTCGGAGCGCGTCGCCTTGTAGCGCTCGTCGGCCTCGTCCCGGAACGTCTTGCCGGGCGCGTCGAACACGACGACGATCCGGCAGTCCGGCTTCTCGCGGAGCAGCTTCGTCAGCATGCTCGTGAAACCGTAGACCGCGCCGGTCGGCGTCCCCTGGCGGGTCGTCAACGGCGGAAGGGCGTGGAACGCGCGGAAGAGGATGCCGCTGCCGTCGACCAGACAGAGTGGTTCCCGTTCGGTCGCTGCGGACACTGCGGACGCGTACCAACGCGACTACCGGAAGTCCATTTGACCGCCCGCGTTTCCTTGACAACAATTTGGAGCGTCACTAAGTAGCCGAGCTCTGTACGCGGGCGTTGACGTGAACCGCAGATGATCGAAGTCCACGAGCTGACAAAGCGCTACGGGGATCGGGTCGCGGTGGAGAGCATCAGCTTCACCGCCGAGAAGGGCCGAGTGCTCGGCTTCCTCGGGCCGAACGGCGCGGGCAAGACCACGACCATGCGGATGCTGACGGGCTTCCTTCCCCCGTCCTCCGGAACGGCGCGTGTCGCGGGGTACGACGTCGCCACCCAGTCCGACGAGGTGCGCCGGCGCATCGGGTATCTCCCGGAGAACCCGCCGCTCTACCCCGAGATGACGGTCCGGTCGTACCTGACCTTCGTCGCGCGGCTGAAGGGCGTGCCGCGCGCGCACCTGGCCGCCGCGCGCGACCGCGCGATCGAGCGGATGGGCCTGACCGACGTCGCCGGGCGGCTCCTCGCGCACCTCTCGAAGGGCTACAAGCAGCGCGTCGGGCTCGCCCAGGCGCTCGTGCACGAGCCCGAAGTCCTCGTCCTGGACGAGCCGACGATCGGCCTCGATCCGCGGCAGATCATCGAGATCCGCGGGCTGATCCGCGGTCTCGCGGGGGAGCGCACGGTCATCCTCTCGACGCACATCCTGCCCGAGGTCTCGCAGCTCTGCGACAAGGTCGTGATCATCAACGAAGGCCGCATCGTCTGCGAGGATCTGCGCGAGAACCTGACGCGCAACGCGAGCCTCGAGGAAGTCTTCCTGCGCTCCATCACCCGGGACACGGCCGCCCGCGAAGCGGAAGCGACCGTCTGAGCGGAGCGATCACCGATGCGCAACGTCTTCGCCATCGCCGGCCGCGAGTTCCGCTCGATCTTCACGTCGCCGATCGCCTACGTCGTCCTGACGGGATTCCTGCTGCTGGGCGGCTGGTTCTTCTTCAACCTCGTCGCCCGCTTCAACCTCCTCGTGTCGCTGTACTCGAGCTTCCAGCAGATGGGCGACGCGTCGGCGCAGCTCAACCTGAACGAGATGGTTCTCGCTCCCCTCTTCCAGAACCTCGCGGTCGTGCTCGTGATCCTCGTGCCGATGATCACGATGCGGAGCTTCGCCGAGGAGAAGCGGACGGGGACGTACGAGCTTCTGCTGACGTCGCCGGTGGGTACGGGCCAGATCGTCGTCGGGAAGTTCCTCGGCGCCGCCGGCTTCATCGCGATCATGGTCGCGCTCACGAGCATCTACGGCTTGATCCTCGCAGCGTACGGCAACCCGGAGATCGGTGTGATGGCGGCGGGCTACCTCGGGCTCCTCCTTCTCGCGATCACGTTCGTCGCGGTCGGGCTCTTCGCTTCGTCGCTCACCGAGAACCAGATCATCGCGGCGGTGACGGGGCTCGTGATGCTCCTCCTCCTCTTCGTGATCGCGTGGCCCGCGGACTCGCTGCCGGAGACGCCCGGAGCGATCCTCCGCTACCTCGCCGTGACCGAGCATTTCGGACAGATGGTGACGGGCATCATCGACACGAAGAGCCTCATCTACTTCGCCTCCATGATCGTCGGCGGGATGTTCCTGACGCAGCGGTCGGTCGAATCGGTCCGCTGGCGCTGAGCCCCTCGACTGCGATGCGTAGAACCGGATCGTTTCTCGGTCTCGTCGGCCTGATCCTCCTCTTCTTCGGGGCCGCTTCCTACCTCCTGACGGGAGTGCTCGAGCCGTACTCGGCGATCCACCTGATCGTCGGGACCGTCTTGATCGTCGTCTATCTCGCGGGGAGCTTCCGCGATCTCGGCGAGCTCTTGTCCGCACGCTCGACCCGCTACGGCGCGAACATGGTCCTCTACTCGGTGCTGTTCGTGGCGCTGCTCGTCGGCGTCAACTGGTGGGGAGCGCAGCACAACGAGCGCTTCGACCTGACCGAGGAGAGCGTCTACACGCTCGCACCGCAGGCGCGGCAGGTGCTCGAGGGCCTCGACCAGGATCTCGTGTTCCAGGCGTTCCTCGAGGGCGGTCACGACCCGACGGTCGAGCGGCTCCTCGACAGCTTCAAGACCTCGTCGCCGCACGTCAAGGTCGAGCTCGTCGACCCGGAGCTCCAACCCGAGGTCACACAGCGCTACGAGATCACCGCCTACGGAACGGTGCGCGTCGCCTACGGCGAGCAGGCGACGACCGTCGCGCAGCCGACCGAGGAATCGCTGACCAACGCGCTGATCAAGGTCACGCGCGCGAAGGAGCAGACGATCTACTTCGTCCAGGGCGAGGGCGAGCCGAGCATCGACGACGCCCAGTCCGCGGACGGCTACGCGCAGGCGAAGAAGGACCTCGAGAACGAGCAGTACCGCGTCGAGCCCCTCGTCCTGATCCAGGAAGGAAAGGTGCCCGACGCCGCGGACGTCCTCGTGCTCGCGGCCCCGGCGCGGCCGCTCAATGCGCACGAGATCGAAGCGATCGACGTCTATCTCGCTGCCGGCGGGCACGCGATGATCCTCCTGCCGCCGCGGACCGGCACCGAGCTGGCGCCGACCCTCGCGAAGTACGGCGTCGTCCTCGGCAACGACGTCGTCGTCGACCAGGTCGTGCGCATCTTCGAAGGTCCGGCCCTCGGCTTGAACCCGATCGTCGAGACCTACGGAGCACACCCGATCACCGAAGGGCTTCGCGAGCGCACGATCTTCCCGCTGACGCGCACCGTGACGCCCGGCGAGAGCAAGCCCGGCCTCACGGTGACGTCGATCGCGAAGACGAGCGTGTCGAGCTGGGCGGAGACGAACCTCGACGCGCTCTTCGAGCAGAGCGTGGCGACGCTCGAGGAGACCGATCAAGGGGGGCCCGTCTCGATCGGGGTCGCATCCACCGCGGAGCTCGAGGAGCTCGGCCTGGGCAAGGGACAGGCGCGGCTCGTCGTCTACGGCACCGCCGCGTTCGCGAACAACCAGTACCTCAACACGCTCTTCAATCGCGATCTCTTCCTGAACTCGGTCGGCTGGCTCGGCGGACAGGAAGAGCTCGTCTCGATCCGCCCGCGCACGCTTCGCGCCTCGCGCGTTCAGTTCAGCCGCGACGAGGCGACGGCGATCTTCTACCTGTCGGTCCTGATCGTGCCGGAGATCCTGCTGGTGCTCGGCCTCGCCGTCTGGTGGCGACGATCGCGCCTCTGAGGCTCCGCTTCGGCGTTCCATGAGCTTCCGCAACACCGCGATCCTCGCCGTCGTCGTGGCGCTCCTCGGCGCGTACCTCTACTTCGTCGAGCGGCCCGCACTCGAGAAGGGAGCGGAGAAGGAGCTCCTGCTCGAGGTCGAGCCCGACCTGGTGACGCGCGTCGAGATGGTCACCGCGGACGGCGCCGTCGAGATCGCGCGCGAGGAGGAGACCTGGAAGATCGTCGCGCCGGTCCAGGCCGCTGCGGACCAGAAGGCCGTCGAAGCGCTCGTCCGCACGGTCGCGGAGGCGGAGCAGAAGCGCGTCGTCGACGAGAGCCCCGAGAGCCTCGCCCCCTTCGGGCTCGAAGCGCCCGAGGTCCTGGTGAAGCTCACGGGAAAGTCGGGACCGCTTCCCGCTCTCGCGATCGGGAACGCGGCGCCGATCGGGTTCAACGCCTACGCGCGGCGCGGCGACGAGCCCGCCGTCCTCCTGACGACGGGCACGACGCGCTCCGCCCTCGACAAGAAGCTGAAGGACCTGCGCGACAAGACGATCCTCACGGTCGACGAAGCCGGCGTCGAGGAAATCACGCTCCGCCCCGCGGACGGCGAAGCCGTCGTCCTCCGGAAGGACGGCGAATCGTGGCAGATCCGTGAGCCGATCGAAGCGCGTGCGGACGGCACGAAGGTGCAGAGCCTGCTCGGCAGCCTTCGCGCCCTTCGCGCCACCGACTTCGTCGCGGAGACCGGCGCGGAGGCGCTCGCGGCCCGCGGGCTCGCTCCGCCGCAGCTCGAGATCGTCGTGCAGACGACGACGGAGCCGAAGGAGAAGCGCCTTCTCGTCGGTGCGGAGATCGAGAGCGGCGACGAGGCCGCTCCCGGCGAGGGCTCCGTCAAGCAAGTCGCCGCGACGAGCCCGCCGAGCGAGCAGATCTACCTGGTCGCTACGCACGTGCTCTCGAGCCTCGGCAAGACCGCGTCGGACCTGCGCGACAAGACCGTCGTCCGCGTCGCGGCGGAAGACGTCTCCTCCGTCGACGTGAAGCGCGCCGACGGCGAGGGCTACGAGCTCGTGAAGAAGGACGGAGGCTGGTCGCTCGCGGGCGACCTCGGCGCCGAGACGGATCCGCTCGTCGCGCAGCGCTTCGTCGACGACGTCTTCGCGACGAAGGGCGAGACGGTCGCGAGCGAGTCCGGAGACCGGACGCCCTTCGGGCTCGCGACGCCAGCTATGACGATCACGCTCCGCGATGCGAAGGGCGGCGATCTCGGCGCGCTCGTCGCGGGCCTCGCGGGCGACGACGACGGGCTCGAGTACTTCGTCGCGGCGGCCGGGGACGGGCCCGTCTTCGCGATCCGCGACTTCAACTACCGGCGGATCGACAAGAAGCCCGGCGAGCTGACACAGGCCGGTACGGACAACGAGGACGCCGGCGAGTAGCCGGCCGCGGCAGCGCCAGGGGCTCTACGAGTCGCGCAGGCCTGCGAGGAGCGCGTCGATCTCCGCGTCCGTACCGACCGTGATCCGCAGCGAGTCCGGGACCTCGCGGAAGTGCCGCACGAGGATCTTCCGCTCGCGGAGCGCCCCTGCCACCCCCGACAGGTCCTCGCCGGGACGGCGCGCGAGGATGAAGTTCGCCTGCGACGGCAGGACCTGGAAGCCGAGCCGCTCGAGCTCCTTCGTCAGACGCGCGCGCGTCGTGCGAACGCGCTCCGCGTGGCGGCGCATCGCCGCCTGGTCCTCGAGCGCCGCGAGCGCGCCCGCCTGGGCGAGACGGCTGACGTTGTAGGAATCGCGCACCTTGTGGAGCTCGTACGCGAGCTCGGCCGACGCGAGCGCCAGGCCCACGCGAAGTCCCGCGAGCGAGTAGGCCTTCGAGAGTGTCCGCAGCACGACGACGTTCGGACGCCGACGGACGAGGGCCAGCGCGTTCCGGTCGGCGAAGTCGGCGTAGGCTTCGTCGACGACGATCACCGCGTCCGGACGCGCGAGCGCGAGCGCATCGATCCGCTCGATCGGCACGACCGTTCCGGACGGCGCGTTCGGATTGCAGATGAAGAAGAGCCGCGCGTCGGCGCGCTCGAGCTCTTCCGGCAGTGAGAAGTCCGTCGGGAACGGCACGCGGACGGAGCGCGCGTCGTGCAGCGCGACGAGCGTGTCGTAGAGCGAGTACGTCGGAACCGGATACGCGACGCCTTCGCCCGGACCGACGACCGCGCGCACGAGGATCGAGAGGAGCTCGTCCGAGCCGTTTCCCACGACCACGCCGTCGGCGTCGAGGTCGTAGAGTCGCGCCGCGATCTCGCGCACCTCGCGCGCGGTCGGATCCGGATAGAGAACCAGGCGATCGCACGCTTCGACGATCGCCTTCCGCACGCGCTCCGACGGCGGATAGGGGTTCTCGTTCGTGTTGAGCTTGATGAAGCCGTCGCCGCGCGGCTGCTCGCCGGGAACGTACCCTTCGATGCGCGCGATCTCCGGACGCACGAGCGCACGCGCGGTTTGCGCGGGACTCGTGTCGTTCGGTCTCGTCGCCATGCCTAAAGTCGCCTCCTCGCCCGGCCGAACTAGCACCTAGAGCGGCCGGAGCATGAAGCTGAGCCTGACCTATAGCGCATACCGCGAGATGGAGCAGATCCCGGGTTCGCCGCTTCGTGAAATCGGCGAGGCCATTCTCGGGCTCGCCGAGGATCCTCTGCCGGCCGGCTCCGCAGTGCTCGAAGGACAGGGAGGATGCCTCTACCTCCCGATCAACGAGTACTACATCCTCTACTACATCGACGAGGACGACAGCGCGCTGACGGTCCTCGGTGTGGTCGAGGGCCCCGTCCAAACCTTGCACTGAACCGCTTGCCGACCTTCCGCGCGCGAAGCGCGCGGCCGAGCGGAGAGCGAGCGGGGGCGTGGAGAGGCAGCGGCTTGGCCGCTGCCTTGGCGAGGGGGCGGCGCCCCCTCGCTTCGATCAGATCTTCTTGCTGTCGAAGCGGCGGTCGGGGGATTTCAGGCCGAAGCTCTCGGGACTCGATCCGATGAGGGCGACGGCGAGGACCTTCGGGACGTAGTGCCGCGTGATCGCCGGCAGGAGCCCGCGCTCCGCCAGCTCGAAGAAATTCGCCCGCGGGCGTCCCACGAGGGCCTGCTGAACCCGCCCCGAGCCGGCGTTGTACGCCGCCAGGGCGAGCCCCCAGCTCCCGAACTCGTCGTGGAGGTCGCGAAGGAGCCGCGCTGCGGCGCGTGAGGACTTCGCCGGGTCGCGCCTCTCGTCGACCCGCCCGTTCACCGTGAGGCCGTACAGCCGGGCGGTCCCGGTCGTGAACTGCCAGAGGCCGCCGGTGCCGCGCCCCATGGCGTCCGCCCGGAAGTGGCTCTCGATGATGGGAAGGTAGGCGAGCCCCATCGGGACACCCTCACGCCGGAATTCCCGCTCGATGATCGGGAGATAGGGCAGCCCCCGCTGGAGGGAGGTCTGGAGGGTGAAACGGTGCTCCCGGGCCATCTGGGTGGCCTGCCGGGTCACCGTGGGGTGGGCCGTGAGCCGCTTCAGGCCCGCGGAATCCACCACCTGGGCCGAGCTCGCTCCCGACATCGCCACTGCTGCAGCACCCGCCGGATCGATCTCTCCGAGCCGAATGCTGCGCTGCAGCGGTCCCATTCCACATCCGAAGCACACCAGAGCTGCGGTGAGCCCGCTGCCGACGCCGAGGTATGGATTGCGCAACTCCCCGGTACCCCCCTCTCTATCCGACGCCGCCCCCCCCCGGGCGGCCCCGCCCCATCCCCGCCACGGTGGCCGGGTCCGGTTGCCGGTGGTCGCGTTTCCTTGCTCGAAGAATGGGCGGCTGTCAAGTTTGGTCCGAACGGACCCGGAGAGCCCTTCGGGGCCATCCGGAGCCCTTTCGGAGGCCTCCGGACGCCGTCTGCCGGCCCTTTCGTTGCCGCCCGCCCCCGCCTGGTCTAGCCAGGGGAGATGCTTTCGGTGTCTTCGAGGGAGAGAGTTAGCTCGGTCGCTGCGGCAATCGCTCTCGTGCTCGCCGGATGCGCCGGCGACGGTCCGGGACCGGGAAGCGCTTCGGGAGACTTCGCGGAGATCCAGACCGAGATCTTCGACGTGAGCTGTATTTCGGCGGGTTGCCACGGTGCAGTGTCGCCGCAGGGCGGGCTCACGCTCGTCGCCGGTCTCTCGTACGACCAGCTCGTCGACGTCGAGCCGACGAACGCCTTCGCGCGCGACATGGGTCTCCTGCGCGTTGCGCCGGGCCTCGTCGACGACAGCTACCTCGTCCGGAAGCTCACCGGTAACCTGACGCCCGGTGAAGGCATCCGCATGCCGCAGGGCGCAGCGCCCCTTTCCGACGACCAGATCCAGCTCGTGATCTCCTGGATCGCCGACGGCGCGCCGCCGCCGAGCGACGAGCCGACCCCGACGCCGGACGTCCAGTGACGTTGCCGCTTGCGTCGGTGGAGCCGGCGCACGACAAGATCCGCCAAGGAGGCGAAGCCATGGCCCAGATCGAGATCCTCTCCCCGGTGTCCCTCGGATCCGCCGAGGTGCGGCCGCTCGCCCCCCGCCTCGACTCCCTGCGGGGGAAGCGGATCGGCATCCGGCGCGACGACACGTGGCGGTCCTTCGAGATCTTCGCCGAGGAGCTCGGCCGCCTCTTCCGGGAGCGGCTCGACGTGGCCGAGGTGGTCATGTTCGATCCGCAGCTCCGGATCGGCACGCCCGAGGACGAGAGCGCCCGGGTCGAGGAGTTCGCCCGGAGCGTCGACGCCGCGGTGGTCGGCCTCGGTACTTGAGGGTCCTGCACGTCGTGGAGTGTCCACGACACCGCCATCTGTGAAAGCACCGGCGTCCCGGCCGTCGTCGCCCTGACGGAGGTCTTCGCCAACCTCGCCGCGACCGCGGCGCGGGCGCGCGGCTACCCGGACCTCCGGACCCTCGTCCTGCCACACCCCATGGAGACGAAGACGGTCGAAGAGATCCACGCCATCGTCGAGGCGCGCTTCGAGGAGATCGTCGCGATGCTCGCCGAGCGGCCGTGACCGCGCCCGCTTGACCGCGCCCGGAAGGTCACCGATCCTCTCGGCGTGGCCCGCGGCACCCTCGTCTCCGAGCGCTTCCGCTTGCCCGACGATCCCGCCGAGCTCTACGCGTTCGTCGAGAAGGCGGGCTGGGGCGACGGCTTCCCGGTGATCCCCCCGACCGAGGACCGCGTGCAGGCGATGCTCGACGCGACGCCGCGCGCGCCGGCCGACTCCCTCGGCATGGTCGAGCCCCGCCGGGGCGAGGCGACGGTCGAGAAGGTCGCGATCAACGCCGTCCTCGCGGGCTGCGTGCCCGAGGTCTTCCCGGTCGTCCTCGCCGCGGTCGAGGCGGTGATCCAGCCGGAGTTCAACCTCTACGCGGTCAACACGACGACCTGCTGCGCCACCCCGGCGCTGATGATCAACGGCCCCGCGCGCCGCACCCTCGGCATCGAGTGCGGGTACTCCTGCCTCGGCCACAACGGGCGGGCGAATGCGACGATCGGCCGCGCTCTCCGCCTCGTGCTGCGGAACGTGGGCGGAGCGGTTCCCGGCACCGGCAGCAAGTCCTGCTTCGGACAGCCGGGCCGCGTCTCGCTCTGCTTCGGCGAGTGGGAGGAGCGGAGCCCCTGGGAGCCGTTCCACGTGCGGCGCGGCTTCGCCGCGGACGAGAACGTGATCACCGCGACCTGCGCGACCGGGACCCAGGACATCGCCGACGTCTTCGCGGAGACCGGGGACGAGCTCGCCGACGTCCTCGCGCACGGGATCGACTGGATCGGCAACAACAAGGTGCTCGTCCCGCAGGGCGACGGCGACATGCTCCTCCTCCTCTGCCCGGACTTCGCCTACAAGATCGCGCGCGACGGCTACTCGGTGCCGGACCTGCAGCAGATGCTCTTCGAGAGGACGCGGACGCCGATCGAGCGCTGGCCGAAGGCCTACTGGCCGAAGCTCGAGGAGCGCGGCTACGTCGAGAGCGACGGCACGGTCCCACTCGCAGCGCGGCCCGACCAGTTCCTGATCGCGGTCGCGGGCGGGGAGTCCGGCCACCACGCGGTCTACTTCTGCACGTTCGGATTGACGTGGACCGTGAGCCGTCCGTTCTCCCTCGCGGGCGCCCTCGCCGACGAGGGCGAGTTCTGCGAGCTCCCTTCGACGGCGGGTTCGTGAGCCGCCGCTTCGCGAGCGCCGCCGCAGCGGCGCTCCTCTTCCTCGGCGCGGCCCCGGTCGCGGCCGAGCGGGAGGTCGGCGACGTGCTGCCGTTCCGCATCGTCTACGGCAACCCGGGCGCGAAGCCTCCGGAGGAGACCGCCTGCTACGTCTGGAGCGAGGGCGGCCGACTGCACGTCGGCATCACCTCCGACGGGACGCCGCGCGAGGTCGACGGCGAGCTTCGCGTGACCTCCGGCGGCGTGCTGAAGGACGTCGGCCTGCAGTCGCAGACGCTCCGCATCCGGCAACCCTCGCCCACGGTGCTGCAATTCGACCTCCGGACGACCGGCGGCGAGCAGGGATTCGACGTCGTCCTCGCCGGCGACGTCGCCGCAGTCACGATCGACCTCCGCATCGACGGCTCGCCGAAGCCTGAGGCGCTTCGCATCGGCGGGCAGCAGGAGCGCCCGCGCGGCCTTCCCGCGAAGCTCGCCCTCACCGGCGCGCGCGCGAGCTGGATCGAGCGCTTCGGATTCGAGCCGTGAGCCCTCGTCGCGCTCGCTAACGCTTCAGGATGAGCTCGATCGGCAGCCCGTCGGGGTCGCGCACGAACGCCGCGACCGCGCGGTCCCCCCCGGCAGCGATCCGCGTCGGCCGATCGACCGAAGCCCCCTGCTCCTCGAGTCGCGCGAGGGCCTCGTCGACGTTCGCCACCTGCACGGAGAGATGCGTGAGGCCGAGGTCGTTGATGCGGCGCTCGGGCGGGCGCGCGGGCGATCTCGGCGAGCCGAAGTGCAGGAGCTCGAGCCGGAAGCCGTCGCGCTCGATGTAGACCGCGTGGAGCTCGACGTCGCGGAGCGAGAGGAGCGTGTCGCTCGGCTCTCCCGCGACGCGAAGCTCGCTCGTCACCGTGAAGCCGAGCGCGTCGCGATAGAACGCGATCGATCGCTCCATGTCCGAGACGCAGATGCCGATGTGGGACACCCTCGCGACCGTTCCGGACAAGCCTACCTCCACGCGCAGCGACGCGCCGCCGATTCGGCGAAGTACGTGAGGATCAGATCGGCGCCCGCGCGATGGATCGCAGTCAGCGTCTCGTCGACGACGCGCTCCTCGTCGAGCCAGCCGCGCTCCGCCGCCGCCTTGATCATCGCGTACTCCCCGCTCACCTGGTACGCCGCGACCGGAACGTGGCAGGCGGCCCGCACCGCGGCGATCACGTCGAGATTCGGAAGAGCCGGCTTCACCATCACGAGGTCCGCTCCCTCGGCGAGATCCTGCTCGAGCTCGCGGAGGGCCTCGCGTCCGTTCGCCGGATCCATCTGGTAGCTCCGGCGATCGCCGAAGGCGGGCGTCGACTCGGCGGCGTCGCGGAACGGGCCGTAGAAGCCCGAGGCGTACTTGACCGCGTACGAGAGGATCGGCGTCCGCTCGAAGCCCGCCTGGTCGAGAGCGCGCCGGATCGCACCGACGCGCCCGTCCATCATGTCGGAGGGCGCGACGACGTCCGCTCCCGCGCGCGCGTGCGACACCGCCTCGCGCGCGAGGAGCTCGAGCGTCGGGTCGTTCGCGACGTCCTCGCCGTGCAGCACGCCGCAGTGGCCGTGATCCGTGTACTCGCAGAGGCAGACGTCGGTGATCAGCGTCATCTCGGGGACATCCTTCCGGAGCGCCGCGAGCGCCGCCTGCACCACGCCGTCCTCGCGCCAGGCGTGCGTCCCCGTCGGGTCCTTTCCTTCCGGGATCCCGAAGAGGATCACGCTCCGCACGCCCGCTTCGAACGCCCGATTCGCCTCCTCGCCGACGCGGTCGACGGACCAGCGACGGACGCCGGGCATCGACGCGACCGCCTCCGCCTTTCCCCGACCGGGAACGACGAACAGCGGCAGCACGAGCGAAGCGGGATGGAGCCGCGTCTCGCGGACGAGCGTCCGCAGACGCTCGCTGCCGCGGAGACGCCTCGGACGGACGGTCGGGAACTCGCCGGGCATCAGGCTTCCTCCTGCTCACCCCGTCGAAACGACTCGACGACGGCCGCGGCGAGCGCCGGGATCGTGTACTCCTTCGGCATCACGTCGACGCGAAGACCGGCTTCGCGCGCCGTCTGCGCCGTGATCGGGCCGATGCACGCGACGCGCGCTTCCGCGACGCGCTTCCTCCCTTCCTTTTCGTCGGCCCGATCGAGAAGGCCGAGAAAGCTCGTCACCGTGCTCGAGCTCGTGAACGTCAAGCAATCGAGCGGACCGTCCTCGAGCACGGCGCGCAAGCGCTCTGTACCCTCGATCGGCGCGACGCTCTCGTAGGTCTGCACCTCGTCGACGTCGGCGCCGCGCGACCGGAGGCCGTCCGGCAGGACGGCGCGCGCGCCCGCGGCGCGCGGCAGGAGCACGCGCGCACCCTTCAGATCGTACCCCGCCATCGCTTCGAGAAGCCCCTCCGCACGGAAATCGTCCGGGACGAGATCGGGCTTGAGGTGCCGCTCCTCGAGAGAGCGCGCCGTCTCCGTCCCGATCGCCGCGATCCGCGCGCCGTGAAGGACGCGCAGGTCGCGACCCGAAGCGAGAAGACGATCGAAGAAGACCTCGACGCCGTTGGCGCTCGTGAGCACGATCCACTGGTACGAATCGAGGCGCTCGAGCGCCGCTTCGAGCTCCGGGCTCGCGAGACGTCGCACCTCGATCACCGGGCACTCGACGACGTCCGCCCCCTGCTCGCCGAGGAGGCGCGAGAAGCGGCTCGCCTGCGCGCGCGTCCGCGTGACGAGGATGCGACGGCCGAAGAGCGGTCGGTCCTCGAACCAGCGCATCCGTCCCCGCAGCGACACGACGTCGCCGATGACGACCGTCACCGGCGGCCGGAGGCGCTGCGCCGCGACGAGCTCCGTCAAGCTGCCTGCCGTTCCCTCGACGACGCGCTGCCGCGGCGTCGAGGCCCAGCGGATGGCCGCAGCGGGCGTGCCCGGAGCGAGACCCGCCGCGAGCAGGCTCTCGAGATTCGATCGGAGCTGCGTCAAGCCCATCAAGAGTACCAGCGTGTTGCCCGCGGTCGCCAGCTGGTCCCAGCGGACGCGCGCATCCGCCTTGCCCGGGGACTCGTGGCCGGTCAGCACGGTCACGCCCGAAACCCAGTCGCGATGCGTGACGGGGATCCCGGCATACGCGGGCGCGGCGAGCGCCGACGTCACGCCCGGCACGATCTCGAAGCGGAGCCCTGCCGCGAGAAGCGCCTCCGCCTCCTCGCCCCCGCGGCCGAACACGAGAGGATCGCCGCCCTTGAGCCGCACGACCGTGAGTCCGGCGCGCGCGCGCTCGACGAGCAGCGCGTTGATCTCGGTCTGCTCGAGGAGATGCGGACCGGCGCCGTGCTTCCCCGCGAACACGCGCTCCGCGCGCGCGGGAGCGTGCTGCAGCAGATCGGCGTTCGCGAGATAGTCGTAGACCACGACGTCGGCGCGTTCGAGGCACTCCTTCCCACGGAGCGTCAGGCAACCGGGATCGCCAGGACCCGCGCCGACGAGGTAGACGATGCCTTCGCCCACGCACGAGAGGTATCCCCGGCTCCGAACCCTGGCAAGCGCATGCGAAGGACGTTAGCGTGCTCCGCATGTCGCGCTTCCTCGCGATCGCGGCGTCCGTCGCAACGCTCGTGCTCGCGGCGACGATCTCGACGCGCGCGGCCGACGAGGAGCCGCCACGTGGTGTCCGCCCGGGTCGAGACGTCGAGATGCGAGGCGAGCTCGTCGAGATCGGCTGCTACCTGCGCGACGGGAGCCGCGGGCTCGGCCACAAGACCTGCGCGCTCACCTGCCTGAAGAACGGCGGCCGCCTGGCGTTCCTCGAGGACGACACCAGCACGCTGTATCCCCTCGCGGGCTCGACCCCCGCGAGCGACCCGAGCACGGCCGTGCGCGAGGACATCGCTGCGCACGTCTCGGTGCACGGACGCGTGTACGAGCGCGCGGGGAGCCGCGTCCTCGTGATCGAGAAGGTCGACCGTCTGAGAGATTAGCCCTGGCTCGACAGGTCGCGCTCGATCTCGTCGAGGATCTCGCGCGCGCCCTCGCGACAGAGACGGCTCGCGAGCTCCGAGCCAACCGCCTCCGGGTTCGCGACCGAGCCCCTGCTCCGGCCGCGGACGATCCGCTTCCCGTCGAGGCTCGCGACGAGACCGTCGAGCTGGAGCGCGTCCCGGGCGACGTTCGCCGTCGCGAAGGCGGCGACGGGCACGACGCAGCTCGCGCCGAGGTCGCGGAGGAACGCGCGCTCCGCGGCGCACGCCGCCGCCGCCGCAGGATCGTTCAACAGCGAAACGCGGGCCTGCGTCGCGGCGTCACCCGCGCGGCTCTCGACCGCGAGGGCGCCCTGCCCCGGCGCCGGAAGGAACGACGCGACCTCCAACGGCCGGGGGCGAAGCGCGACGCCGAGACGACCGAGACCCGCCGCTGCGAGCACGACGGCGTCGACGTCGCCGCGACGGACCTTCTCGACACGCGTGTCGATGTTGCCGCGGATAGGCACGGTCTCCACGTCGGGCCGGCGCGCGGCGATCTGTGCGCGGCGACGGAGGCTTCCCGTGCCGACGCGCGTCCCCGGGGCGAGAAGGGCGAGCGCCTCGTCGCCGCTCGCCGCGTCGGCGCCCGATCCGTCGACGTCCTCGCGCAAGATCAGGACGTCGCGCACGTCGGCGCGCGTCGTCACCGCCGCGAGCGCGAAGCCCTCGGGCAGCTCCGCCGGCATGTCCTTCAGCGAGTGGATCGCGAGGTCGATCTCGCCGCGCTCGAGCGCCTCCTCGAGCTCCTTGATGAAGAGACCCTTGCCGCCAACGCGCGCGAGCGACACATCCGCGAGCCGGTCTCCCGACGTGCGCACGACGACGAGCTCGACCTCCAATCCTTCCTGCTCGAGCCGCGCCGCGGTCTGACGCGACTGCGCGAGAGCGAGAGCGCTACCGCGGGTTCCGATGCGGAGCCGCGGGCCCCGCCGCGTCTCAGCCGCCATCCGGCTCGTCGTCCGAAGTCGTCTCGAGCGCGAACAGCCGATGCAGGACCTCCGCCATCTCGGCGGCGTCTCTTCCCTCCTCGTCGAACGCGAGCTGCTTCAGGGTAGTCGTCGGGGGGTGCAGGATCTTGTTGACGATCGATTGCGTCATTGCCTCGAGGACCCGCCGCTCGTCGGGACCGACCGTCGCGAGCGAGGCGAGCGCGCGCTCGAGCTCCGCGCGGCGGATCGCGTCGAGCTTCCCGCGCAGTGCCACGATCGTCGGCGTCACGTCGCTTGCGGCGAGCATTCTCCAGAAGGTCTCCGCCTCGGCGCGAACGATCTCCTCCGCGCGCTCCGCTTCCTTCTCCCGCTCGGCGCGATGGTCGTCGGCGACGCGAGACAGGTCGTCGATGTTGTAGACGTACACGCTCTGCAGGTCGTTGATCGCCGGGTCGAAGTTCCGCGGCATCCCGAGGTCGATGAAGAACATCGGCCGACGGCGACGCGCGCGCAGGACCTCGTGGAGGTGCGAGGGACCGAGCACATAGCCGGCGGTCGCAGTCACCGATCCGAGCACGACGTCGGCGAGGTGCAGATAGTGCGGGAATTGATCGAACGGGACCGGCGTCCCGCCGAAGCCGCGCGCGAGCTGGACGGCGCGGTCGAAGGAGCGATTCGTCACGATCACGTTCGCGACGCCCGCGCCGAGGAGGTGGCGCGCGGCGAGCTCGCTCATCTTGCCGGCACCGATCAGCATCGCGGTCTTGTCGCCGAGGTCGTCGAAGATCCGCTGTGCGAGATCGACGGCCGCCGAGCTCACCGAGACCGCCTTCGTCGCGACGCCCGTCTCCGTCCGGACGCGCTTCGCGACGCGAAAGGACGACTCGAAGCAACGCTGCAGCACACGCGCCGAAGCGGACTTCTCGACCGCGCGTCGGTACTGCTCTTTCAGCTGCCCGAGGATCTGCGGCTCGCCGACGACCATCGAGTCGAGGCTCGAGGCGACCCGGAAGAGATGCTGCACCGCTTGACGGCCGCGGTGCACGTAGCGGTGCTCCGCGAGCGTCGCCGGCGGCAGGCTTCGATCCTCCGCGAGGAACGCGGTGACCGCCTCGACGACGTCCGCTCCACGCGCCGACACGCCCACGAGCTCGACGCGGTTGCACGTCGAGAGCACGACGGCCTCGTTCAGCGGGAGGTGCCCGATGGCTCGCTGGGCGACGTCGCCGACCTCGACTTCCGGGATCGCGAGCTTCTCGCGCAGCTCGATGGGACACGTCCGGTGGTTCAGACCGATCACCCAGATCTCGAGGTCGCGCTCGCGGACGCCGCGAGCGCGCAGGGGCCGTACGATGGCGCCGTCGCGGTTGCTCATCCGAACGCGTCCGCGTGCTGGCCGGGGGCAAGGATGCTGACGCCGATGAAGGCGACGAACAGAACGCCGAATCCGACGATCGTGAGCGCCGCGGCGCGTCGCCCGCCCCAGCCGACCGTGACGCGGCCGTGCAGGAGAATCGCATAGATCATCCAGATGATGGTCGTCCAGATCGTGCGCGGCTCCCAAGACCAGAAGCGTCCGAAGTAGAGCTCGGCCCACAGCACGCCCGTGACGATGCTGAGCGTCAGCAGGACGAAGCCCCACGTCAGGAACTTGAAGTTGACGTTGTCGAGACGCTCGAGGCTCGGAAGGCGCCAGACGAAATCGCCGACGTGGTGCGCCTTCAGCTGGCGCTCCTCCCAGAGGTAGACCAGGCTCACGACGCAGGCGAGGGCGAACGCCGCGTTCCCGAGGTACGCGAGGCTCACGTGGACGAGGAGCCACGGGCTGCGCAGCTCCGGCGGGAGATTCGGCGCGCCGCCGTGATCGACGAGTGCGGCAATGACGCCGATCACGCCGATCGGCCCGACGACCGCTCCGAGCACCGCGAGGCGCAGCCACACCTGCGTCACGAGATAGACGCCCGCGAGAAGCAGGGCGAAGAACGCCACCTGCTCGGAGAAGCCCGTTACCGCGATCGTCCCGACGTGCATCGAGCGATCGGCGAGAGCGCCCGCCTGCGCCAGGAAGCCGACGATGAGGGCGCCCGTCGCGGTCCGCCAGGCGAGACCGTCGGGACGCACGAGGCTCCAGGCACCCGCGAACGTGGCGACGAGGTAGCTCGCGAGGCTGAGCTTCAGGAGCAAAGGCTCCATGGATCACTCGTCCCGAGCGGCGCGCGTCCGCGCACGCGGGAGACCTTGCAGGGCCTCGCGCGTCATCCTCTCGACACGAGCTTCGTCTCCCTGGCGCAGCGCTTCCAGGAGTCCCTCGTCGAGAAGGCGCGTGAAGGCATGCCCGCGTGCCTCGCCGCGCTCGAATCGCACGCGCAGCTCGCCGAGGACTTCCGCGGCCTCGCCGAACTCGGGTCCGAGAGCCGCATCGATCTCGTCGCGCACCCGCCGCGCGAGAGCCGGGCTCGCTCCGCCCGTGCTGACGGCCACCTGCAGCGGTCCGCGCTCGAGAAGCGCCGGCATCAGGAACGTGCAGTTCTCGGGCTCGTCGGCGGCGTTCACCCAGACGCCCTTCTTCTCCGCTTCGGCGGCGATCTCGCTCTGCACCTTGGCGTCGTTCGTCGCCGCAAAGACGAGACGCACTCCGCCGAGATCGCTCGCACGGAAGCGTCGGCGAGCGATCCGGAGCCCGTCCTCGCGAGAAGCGAGGCGCTCCATCTCGGCGCCGATCCCGGGCGCGACGACCGTCACGCGAGCACCGCCGCGCACGAGCGCACCAGCCTTGCGAGCCGCGATCGCGCCAGCACCCACGACCAGGACGGGGCAGTCCTTCAGATCCAGCATCACGGGGAGGTAACGCATCCTGCCTCCGAGGTAGCACAGGCGCGCCGTGTTGGGGATGCGGCTCGAGGCCGGGGACCGGCGCCTAGCCGCTGACGGGGATCTTCAGGCGAGTCCCGACCCGGAGGTGCTGGGGCTTCCGGACCCCGTTCAGGCCCTGGATCGCAGTGACCGAAGTCCCGTATTTCCGGGCGATCGCCGCGAGGGTCTGTCCCGGCTTCACCTCGTGGAACCGGTACGCAGGGAGGCCCTTCTCTTCACGCCGCGCGGCCGCCTGCGTGGTCGCGAGGTGTCCGTCCCTCGCCGAGAGCGGGACGCGGAGCGAGTAGCCCCCGGGGATCGAGGCGCTGCCGTCGATCACCCGCGGCAGGAAGGCCGGGTTCAAGGCGACGAGCTGGTTCGAGGGCACGCCGACGTGCTGCGCGGCTTGATGGACGCGCATCGGCCGGGAGAGCCGTACCTCGCGCGACCGCGGCGCCGGGACCGGGGCGATCGGACCGAAGTACTCGTTCTCCCGCGCGACGACGTCGATCGCGGCGAGGAGCTCCGCGTAGAAGTTCCGCGAGGCGAAGCCGAACGCGGTCCCCCTGTACTCCCGCGCGATCCGCCCGATGTCCTTGGACCCGACCGATCGCACGGCGCGCGAGATGCCGCCGCAGCCGTGGTTGTATGCCGTCACCGCGAGCGGCCATTCCCCGAGCGTCTTACGATCACGGCGCAGGTGCTGCGCCGCCGCGTGCGTCGAGCGCAGCGGATCGCGCCGCTCGTCGATCAGCGCATCGACGCGCATGTACTCGCGGCCCGTCCGCGGCATGAACTGCCAGACGCCCGCGGCACCCACCTTCGAGTAGGCGTCGAGGTCGAAGGTCGACTCGATCATCGGCATGACGGCGAGCTCCGGCGGCACACCGTGCGCTCGCAGGATCCGCTCCATCTCGGCGCGGTAGCCCTTCTGTCGTGCGAGGCCGGCCCGGAAGCGCTCCCGAAGACCGCGCTGCCCGCGCACGCGCTCGGCGGCCTGCTGGTACTTCTGACTTCCGGGAACGTTGCGGAAGAGATCCCGCACGCGCCGCTCCTCGGCGCCGAGCCCGGCAGCGTTGCCGCCCGACCGTTGCAGTCGTCTGAGGATCCTACGGTAGCGCTCCTGCGCGGCCTTGACGTCGATCTCGCGCTGGCGCTCCTGCGCGCCGTTCAGCCGCCCGTCCGGTCCGGCCCAATCGCGGAAATCGAGGACCGTGTAGACCTTGTCGAGATACCAATCGTCGTGGATCACGACCTGGTGCTCGGAGTACTTCGCGAAGATGTCGCGCCAGAAGGCGACGTTCGGCGCGAGAGCCGCGGGCCGCGGCAGCTCCGATGACGCGGCAGCGGCTTGCGCGATCGCCATGGCGACGAGCCAGGCGGCGATCGCGACGAGTCCGAGCCGCAGCGCGAGACCGCGCGTGGGAGTGCGGAGCTTCGCTCGCCCGGGCGCGGGAGCCGTCAGATCCAGTTCCGCCAGTCTCAAGTTCCTCTCCACTCTCCCCACCACCGCCACACGGACACCGCGCGAGGCGTCCAAGACCGGGCGCTCCACCACAGGATGGCCCGGCTGCAAGGCTGCTACCAGAGACGTTCGGAGGCGGTCAACGATTTTGCGTCTCCCGAGCGCAACTACGTCTGACAGCGAGGGCAGTAGAACGTGCCGCGGCCGGCGATCACGCTGCTCCGGATCGCGGTGCCGCAGCGCCGGCACGCTTCGCCGGCGCGATCGTAGACGTGGAAGGACGACTGGAACTCGCCCGGGTTCCCCTCCGCGTCGCGATAGTCGAGAAGCGAGGAGCCGCGCGCTTCGATCGCGCGCTCGAGCACCGAGCGCACCGATTCGACGAGACGCCCCGCTTCCTCGCGACGCATGCGGCCGACGCGTCGGCTCGGACGAATCCCGGCCTCGAAGAGCGCCTCGTTCGCGTAGATGTTGCCGACTCCGGCGACGCGCCGCTGGTCCATCAGGAGCGACTTCACGGTCACACGACGGTGGCGCAGGCGCAGGCTCCACAGGAGCTCGGCCGTGAAGTCGGGCCCGAGCGGCTCGATGCCGACGATGCCGAGGTCCGCTTCGTCCGACGAGAGGAGCATCAGCCCGAACCGCCGCGGATCGCGGTAGAAGAGCTCCCCTCCCCCCTCGAGGCGCACGCGCACGTGGACGTGCGTCAGCTCGGGAGGCGGGGTCCCGAAGCAGAGCCGCCCGCTCATGCCGAGGTGGACGACCCAGCGGAGGCCGTCTCCGACGTCGATGAGGATGTACTTCGCGCGACGATCGACCGCGGCGACCGTCCGCCCCTCGAGACGCCGAGCGAAGTCCGCGGCGACCGGGCGGCGAAGGCGGCGCTCCCGCACCTCGACCGCTTCGATCCTCCGGCCGACGAGATGCGGGCGAATCGTCCGGCAAACGGTCTCGACCTCGGGCAGCTCAGGCACGTGCGGTCGCCTCGTCCGCGAGAGTCGCGAACTCCGCGAGGCTCAAAGTCTCCGCGCGCCGCGTCGGCTCGATGCCCGCGCGAGCGAGCACGTCCTCCGTCGCGGAGCCGAACACCGCACCGAGGGTGTTCCGCAGCATCTTCCGTCGCTGCGAGAACGCGGCGCGAACGACGCGCCGGAAGTCGCTCGGGCTCGCGACCGGCACGCGCGGCGAAGCGGCGACATCGAGCCGCACGACCGCCGACTCGACCTTCGGCACCGGACGGAATGCGCTCGCGGGCACGGTGAGCACGAGAGAGGCCGAAGCCCAGAGGCCCGTCAGCACCGTGAGCCCGCCGTAGGCGCGCGAGCTCGGCTCCGCGCAGAGCCGCTCCGCCACCTCGCGCTGCAGCATCACGACGATCCGCGGAAAGCGATCGCGCGTCTCGACGAGGCGCTCGACGATCGCGGTCCCGCTCGAGTACGGCAAGTTCGCGACGACGACGAGCGGCTCCGGTGGAAGCTCCGCGAGGTCGAGGCGGAGGAAGTCGGACTCGATCACCGTCAAGTTCGGGAGCTGCGACCGCTCGAGCGCGCCGGCGAGCTTCTCGTCGATCTCGACGGCGACGACACGCGCGCCCGCTCCGAGGAGGACGCGCGTCAGCACCCCGTGCCCCGGTCCGATCTCGAGCACACGCTCTCCGGGACGGAGCGTCGCCGCGGCGACCGTACGGCGCGCGACGTCGGCGTCGACGAGGAAGTTCTGTCCCAGAGCCCGGCGCCGGGCCGCGCTCCCGCTCGCCCGCGCCATTCAGGCGATCGCTTCGGGCTCCACGCGCGGGCCGAGGGCGAGCTCGGCGCGGGCGTTCAGCGAGAGCGGATCGGCTTCCCCGCGCGCGAGCCGGCGCCAGCCGGCGTACGCGATCATCGAGCCGTTGTCGGTGCAGCGCTTCAGCGCGGGCACGCGGAGATCCGCGCCCTCCTCGCTCGCCATGCGCGCCATCGCCTCGCGCAGCGGACCGTTCGCGGCGACGCCCCCCGTCACGACGACGCAGCGGGCACCGGTCGCCACGAGCGCTTGCCGGGTCACCTCGACGAGGGTCGTCACGATCGCGTTCTGGAACGAGGCCGCGACGTCCGCCGGCATCGCGTCCGGCTCGCGCTCGAGCGTCAAGCGCAGAGCGGTCTTGAGGCCGCTGAAGCTCATGTCGAGGGCCGCGCCGCGGACGCGAGGCCTTGCGAAGCGGAATCTCTGCGGATCGCCCTCGCGCGAAAGACGCTCGATCTCTCGCCCACCGGGGTAGCCGAGCCCGAGGAGCTTCGCCGCCTTGTCGAACGCCTCTCCCGCGGCGTCGTCGCGCGTCTTTCCGAGGAGCGCGTAGCTCCCGTCCTCGCGCGCCCAGTAGAGCGCCGTGTGCCCTCCGGAGACGACGAGTCCGAGGAACGGACGGGCGAGAGGCTCGTCGAGCTCGATCGAGAGCAGATGACCCTCGATGTGATTGACTCCGACGAACGGAATGCCGCGGGCGCGCGCGATCGCCTTCGCCGCGGAGAGCCCGACGAGGAGACAACCGACGAGACCCGGGCCTTGCGTCGCGGCGACGCCGTCGAGGTCGTCGAGGGCGAGTCCCGCCTGCTCGAGCGCGCGCTGCACGACGGGGACGACGTGGCGGATGTGGTTCCGCGCCGCGAGCTCCGGGACGACGCCGCCAAACGGGGCGTGCACCTGATCTTGCGACGACACGATGCTCGCGCGCTCGCGGCCGTCCTCGACGATGCCGGCCGCGGTGTCGTCGCACGACGACTCGAGCCCGAGGACGATCACGGGGCGAGCCTCCGCAGCGCTTCGCGCGCGGTTTGATTCGCAGACGAGATGCGCAGGGCGCGACGATACGCCGCGATCGCTCCGTCCTGATTCCCTTCGATCTCCAGAAGCTCGCCGTTCAGGGCGACGACCTCCGCGAGCCACGGCGCGCTCGGGTCTCGTCGCGCCGCCTTCTCGAGATCGGCTCTTGCACGGTCGATCGACCCCTCGGCGAGATACGCCTGCGCGCGAATCACGTACGGCGGGATCGTCGCGGGCGAATCCTTGATGGCCTCGTCGAGGAGCTCGATCGCCTGCGTCGTGGTTCCACCGTCGAGCTCCTCACGGGCCCGCTGCGCGAGACGGAGGGCCATCGCCTCGCTCTTCGGAGTCTCGACGGTGATCCGCGCCGTCAACGACTCTCGCGTGACGTCCGTGCCGACCGGAGTCGGTCCGGTGACGCGATCAGGCGGAAGACGCGTCGGCTCGGTCTCGATCGGCGGCGCCAGCGGCGCGGCGCGCCGCCGCGGTGCTGGACCACGCACGACGTCTGGCGCGCACGCCGCGAGAGCTCCCACGGCGAGAAGCGCGAGCACGACCGCCGGTGGGCGGGAGCGTGTGGCTATCGAACCTGCGGCCATGATCGATCGGCGGCACCGATGTACCGACGGCTCTCGCCGGTGAGGAGGCGAACCGAGACGGCCCGTCGGCCCGCCTTCGCAAGAGCCTCCTAGCCAGCCGCCGCGGGCGGCGCAAAGGCGACGGGTCTCGCGTCGTCGGGCGGAGCGTCACTCGGCGGAAGATCCTCCGACCCTCCGCTCGCGGGAGCATCGATCGGCTCGGCCGGAGCGCGGCCGGGCGCAGCTCCGGGGATGTCGAGAGGATCGGACCAGACCGGCTCCTCCCCCGTCAAGAATGCCTCCTCGATCAGGAACGGATCGCCCGGCGTCGGAGCTTCCGGCGGCGTGCCGCTCCGCCGATCGACGGCGACGAGCGTCACGCCGGGCGGCGCCTGGAACGGTCGCGGAGGCGAGTCCGCCATCGCCCCCTGCATGAACGTGGTCCAGATGGGGAGCGCCGCTCTGCCGCCGGAGAGGTTCAGCGACTCCTCGCCGTCGAAGCCCACCCAGGTTCCCGCGAGGAGATCCGGCGTGAAGCCGATGAACCACGCGTCTCGGTACGCGTTCGTGGTTCCCGTCTTTCCGGCAGCGGGACGCGAGAAGCCGAGCGTCCGCGCGCTTCGTGCGGTTCCCTCCGCGAAAACGCCTTCGAGCATGTGAGTCACGACGAACGCCGCCGCGGGCGGGACGACGCGCTTCATCGCCGGGACCTCGCCGAGGATCTCCTGCCCGTCTCGCGCGTCGACGCGGCGAATCGCGAACGGCTCTGCGTGCGTGCCTCCGCTCGCGAAGACGCCGTAGGCGCCGACCGTCTCGAGGAGGCTCAGCTCCGCGGCGCCGAGGATGACCGAGGGCAAGCGCGGGATCTCCGAGCGGATACCCATCTCGCCCGCGAGATCGACGATCGAATCGAGACCGACCGCTTGTGCGATGCGCGCGGTTGCGGCGTTCGAAGACTGCTCGAGAGCGGAGCGCACGGTGATCTCGCCGAGATAGCGGCCGCCGTAGTTGCGCGGCGTCCAGCGGCGATTTCCGTCGTACTCCCACGTGAACGGGGAGTCCTCGACCAGCGTCGCCGGCGTGATGTGCCGCTCGGGATCGGTCGCGACCACGCCCGCGAGGAAGACGATGGGCTTGAACGCCGATCCGACTTGACGCCGCCCCTGCGTCGCCCGGTCGAACTGGCTCTCCGCGTACTTCCGTCCGCCGACGAGCGCGCGGATCGCGCCGGTGTGCGGCGCGATCGCGACGAGGGCGCCTTCGAGACGGTCCTTTCCTTCGGCGACGCGCAGTCGCGAATGCTGCTCCTCGAGGCGAAGCAGCCCCTCGCTCACCGCCTTCGCCGCTTCCTCCTGCATCAGCGGGTCGAGCGTCGTGTAGATCTGCAGCCCCTCGGTCGTCAGCACCTCGTCCGAAAATCGCTGCGCGAGCTCGCGCTTCACGTAGTCGACGAAGAACGCGGCGTCGCCAACCTCGCGGCGCGGCGCGGCGACCTGCAGCGGACGCGCGATCGCCGCCTGGTAGGTCGCCTCGTCGATCTCGCCGGCGTCGCGGAGCCCGCGCAGGACGGTGTCGCGGCGGGTCTGCGCCCGCTTCGGCTCGCGAGACGGCGAGTACGCGTTCGGCGCGCGGATCAGCCCGGCGAGCAGCGCCGCCTCCGCGACGTCGAGATCGCGGGGATCCTTGCCGAAGTAGAAGTCCGAAGCCTCCGCGACGCCGAAGATCCCGCGCGCGCCCTTCTGACCGAGGTAGATCTCGTTCAGGTAGTTCTCGAGGATCTGCATCTTCGAGTAGCGCTGCTCCGCGATCAGGGCCATCGCCATCTCCTCGAGCTTCCGCGACATCGTGCGGTCGGAAGTCAAGAAGAAGTTCTTCATGAGCTGCTGCGTCAGCGTGCTGCCGCCCTGCCGCACCGCTCCGGCGCGGAGGTTCGCGACGACCGCGCGTGCGACGCCCATCGGGTCGACGCCCTCGTGCTCGAAGAAGCGGTTGTCCTCGGTCACGAGGATCGCGCGGATCAGGATCGGCGTCACGTCGGTGACGTGCACGGCCCGACGGTTCTGCCACTCGCCCTCGTAGATGCCGGTCAGCTCCTCCGGCTCGAGCGAGACGGCGCCGAGGTCGTCGCCGCTCTCGAGGTCCTGGACGGCGGCGATGCGCTCCCCGTCGAGGACGAGCCGCGCGAGCTGCGTGCGATCGCGACCGCGCGCTCCCGGTCGCAGCGCAATCTCGAGCGCGCCGTCCGTTCGCCGGTACTCTCCGCCGGCGCGGGGCGTCGCCTCGACCGCACGGTAGCGCAGCCGCTCGAGCCGCCGGGGGACCTGCGCCTCCGCGAGGTGGAGCCCGGGGTGCAGGAGGAACTCGTCGCTGTAGATCCGGGACGGGAAGTCCCATCGGCGGCCCGCGAACTTCTCGTCCACGACATGAGCGAGATGGCCGTACACGACCCAGCCGGCGACCGCCGCTGCCGCGCCGAGTGGAACCACGGCCAGCAGCAGAGCGATCGCCAAGGATCCCAGGCGTCGTCGCCCGACGCCCACGCTTCTCTCCTTCCGGTCGCGTTACCTCACTTCGAAGGCTTCAGCGCGAGGAACACGGTGTTCTCTCCGCGCCGCACCAGGAGCAGGACGCTCTTTCCTTCGGCGCTCTTCTTGATCTGCTCCATGTAGACGTCGACGTTGTCGACCGGCTTGCGATTGACCTCGAGGATCACGTCGCCGCGACGAAGGCCGGCGTCCGCCGCCGGCGTGCCCGGCTCGACGCTCGACACGAGAACGCCCTGCAGGTCGGCCGAGAGTCCGAGGGACTCCGCGATCTCGGGCGTGAGGTTCTGCACCGTCAGCCCGTAGGCCTCCGACTCGCCCTGGGCGAGCTGCAGCTCCTCGTCCTTCATCTCGCCGATCTCGAGATCGAGCGCGACCTCCTCGCCGTCGCGGATCACCTTGATCGGCACGCTCTTGCCGATCGGCTCCCGTGCCACCATCAGCGGCAGCGAGGTCGACTCCTCGACCGGCTTGCCGTCGAACTCGACGATCACGTCGCCGACCTTGACGCCGGACTTCTGCGCCGGTCCGTCCTTGACGACGTCGGCCACGAGCGCGCCGTGCGCCTTCTTCATGCCGAGCGACTCGGCGATCTCGGGCGTGACCTTCTGGATCATCACGCCCATCCAGCCGCGGGTGACGCGGCCCTTCTCGCGAAGCTGTGGAATGAGCTCCTTCGCGAGGTTGATCGGGATGGCGAAGCCGATGCCGATGTTGCCGCCGCTCCGGCTGAAGATCGACGTATTGATGCCGACGACGCGGCCGTGCAGGTCGAGAAGCGGTCCGCCCGAGTTGCCGGGGTTGATCGGCGCATCGGTCTGGATGAAGTCGTCGTAGTTGCCCTGGCCGATGAAACGGCCCTTCGCGCTGACGATGCCGGCGGTGACGGAGAACTCGAGGCCGAACGGATTTCCGATCGCCATCACCCACTCGCCGACCTTCAACGTCTCGGAATCACCGAAGGAGATCGCGGGAAGCTCGTGGTCGGCCTGGACCTTCAGCACCGCGATGTCCGTCTTCGGGTCGCGTCCGATGAGCTCTGCCTTGTACTCCGAGCCATCGTTCATCTTGACGCTGATCGACTCGGAGTTCTCGACGACGTGGTTGTTCGTCAGGATGTAGCCGGCGGGATCGAAGATGAAGCCCGAGCCGAGGCTGCGGCGCGGCATCGGCCGGCGTGGCATCGGTCCGAAGAAGCGCTCGAAGGGTTCCCAGAACTCTCGCGGATCGGGACCGCCGGGACCACCCGGTGCGCCCGGTGCGCCGGGGTCACCCGGTCCTCCGGGTCCGCCCGGTCCTCCGGGTCCGCCGTGGAAACCGCCGCCGTTGTCGCCGCCTTCCTTGTTCTCGCTGGAGATGTTGACGACGGAGTCGCGCAAACGCGCCGCGAGCTCCGAGAAGTCCGGCAGGCTGCAGCTCGAGCACACGTTGCCGTTCGTTTCGGCCGCTTCGCCGGGCAACGCGGTGGGCGGCGTCTCCGGTGCGGGTGCTTCTTCGACGCCGGCGCTCGGCTCGGCGACCGCCTCGTTCGGAGCCTCGCCGCGATAGCGTGCGGCAAGCACGCCGACGGCGAATCCGAGCAGTAGGAGAACGACAACCTTGGAAAGGCTACGCATGAACCTCAGTCCTTCGAACCGGTGCTGCCGGGGTTACGCGCCCTCTACGCGGGTCAGCTGTACGTAGCGAATCCGCAGGTCGTAGAGGATGCGTGAGAGCAGAGCTTGCTCGTCCGCGGTCAGATTGCCTTGGGTCTTCCGCTCGAGAACCCCGAGCAGATCGATGACGTCGCGAGCCGCGGCGAGGTCTCGGTGGATCTCTCCGCCGGGTCCTTCCGGGATCTCGCCGAGACACATGAGAGCCTGCGTGCTGAGGCTCAGGACGAGCGTTCCGAAGCTCGGCTCGAGGGACTCGCCGGGCTCGGCGTCGTAGGGTGCGCCGCGCGGCTCGCCGAATTGCGGCGATGCGGGCTCGCTCGGACGCCTCTCGCCGGGGTGCGGAGGCGGCGGTGCCGCTCGCGCGGGCTCCGGAGAAGGCGCGGAAGGCTTCGCCGAGGACGCTTCCTTCTGCCCCTCTTCGTCGACGTTGCGCTCGCTTCCGTCCGACGCGAAGCGCCGCCGATCGATCACGCGGAAGGAGGGCTCGCCGTCCCGATCGCGATCGTCCCCCTCCCTCACGAAGACCCTTCCGGCCAGAGGGCCCTGGCGGTGCGGAGGCTCACCGCGCTCCCGCCATCGCCCGCAGCCGCCGCACCCGCTCGGTCGTCGGCGGATGGGTGCTGAACAGGCTCGCGAAGCGGGCGCCCCGGAGAGGGTTGACGATGAAGAGGTGCGCCGTCGCCGGGCTCGCATCGAGCGGAACACGCTGGTTCGCGCGCTCGAGCTTCTCCAGCGCCGAGGCGAGCGCAAGAGGATTTCCGACGTAGCGGGCACCCGACTCGTCCGCCTCGAACTCGCGGCCGCGAGAGATCGCGAGCTGGATCAAGGTCGCTGCCAGCGGAGCGAGGAGCATGGTGAACAGGAGCTCGAGGCCCCCGCCGCCTTCCTCTTCGTCGCGCGCGGCGCCGCCGAAGATCATCGCCCACTGTGCCATCTGCGCCAGCATCATCACCGCGCCCGCGAGGGTCGCCGCGATGGTAGACGTCAGGATGTCGCGATTCTTCACGTGCGCGAGCTCGTGCGCGAGAACTCCCTCGAGCTCGCTCTCGTCGAGAGTGCGCAGGATCCCGTCGGTGACCGCGATGGCGGCGTGGGAGGGATTTCGGCCCGTCGCGAAGGCGTTCAGCGCCTCGGTCGGGATCAGGTAGAGAGCAGGAGTCTCCGGAAGACCTGCCTTCACGCGGAGGTTGTTGGCGATCCGGTGCAGCATCGGCAGCTCGCCGGGCTTCACGGGCCGCGCGCCGAAGGCGCGCAGGACGAGCTTGTCGGAGTACCAGTAGCTTCCGAAGTTCATGATCGCGGCGAAAACCAGCGCCATCATTGCGCCGCCGCGGCCGCCGAGAGCGCCTCCGACCCACACGATGAGCGCTGTGAGGACGGCGAGAAGCGCCGTCGTACGAAGGGTACTTCTCATGGGCAAGCGGTAATGCCGCCCCCACGGGATGTCAAGGTAGCGCAGCGTGGACGGCGGCCCAGACGCGCTCGAGCGCGCCATCGTGCGCGCCGCGAAGATCGACGTGGACGCTGTGCGAACCGCGCGGACCGAACCGCTCCGGAGCCGTCGTCGTGAAGACCGTCGTCGTCGCGATGCCGAGCGCGGCCGCGACGTGACTCGGCCCGGAGTCGCAGCCGACGTACGCGTGCGCTTCCCCGAGAGCGGCAACGAGCCCCCGGATGCTCCCGGGTCGAAGCACGCGGTCCACCTGCCCTTCCCAACGGCGCTCCTCGCCGACCTCCGCGGGGCCGAGCAGGACCGTCGTCGATCCGCCCGAGGCACGCCGCCATCGTTCGGCGATCCCGCGGAGGAGAACCTCGGGCACGCGCTTCGCCGCTCCGCCGCTTCCGGGATGTAGGACGAGCCGGGGCCTTGCTCCATCGTTGCTCGCGCCACTCTCGTGCGGCGGCACCAGCGCAGGCGTTGCAGCCGTCCCCGGAGGAGCGCCGACGGCCGCCAGCATCTCGTCGCAGGCATGCACCGGGCCCTTCCGCGCCGGAAAAGGGAGCACGAGTGCGCGCCCGGTCGACTCGAGATGCTCTCGGAAAACCGCGTTCGTCGCGCCCGTGAAGCTCACGATCGCGGCGAACCCGTCGATCCATCCGAGCGCCTCGCGCGCCTCGCCGCCGGAAGGCGCGAACGCGCGCGCGATCTCCGGTGCGTCGAGCGAGCGAACGTGCGGCCGACACGGAAAGAGCGCCGCCACCTCCGCCGCGGCGCCGCGCGCGCAAAACGTCGAGACCTCGTCGCGCGCGAGCCAGCGTACGGCGGGCTCGGCGCATACGGCGTCGCCGAGCGCGCCGGGGAACAGGACGAGCGTGCCCTGGCGACGCGATCCGGCGCCTTCTCTCTCCACCGGCCATCCGCTAGCATTCCTTCTCATGCCGATGCCCAATCTCGTCGCGGAGTCGCCGCTCGAGCTCATCGGCGAGACACCGGTCGTTCGACTCGGCCGCACCGAGCAGCCGGAAACCGCCGAGATCTGGGCGAAGCTCGAGCTCGCAAACCTGGGCGGAAGCGTCAAGGACAGGATCTGCCTCGCGATGATCGAGGATGCGGAGCGGAGCGGCCGGCTCCAGCCCGGCGACGTCGTCGTCGAGCCGACGAGCGGGAACACGGGGATCGGCCTCGCGCTCGTCTGCGCCATCAAGCGCTACCGCCTGATCCTGACGATGCCCGATACGATGAGCGAGGAGCGTCGCAGCCTGCTCGCGGGCTACGGAGCGGAGCTCGAGCTGACGCCCGACTCGAAAGGCATGCACGCCGCGATCGAGCGCGCGCAGGAAATCGCGGCTCGCGAGCCGCGGGCGTTCCTGCCGCAGCAGTTCCGGAACCCGGCCAACCCCGACGCGCATCGGAGGACGACGGCGCCGGAAATCCTCGCCGCATTTCCCCGCCTCGACGCGTTCGTCGCCGGAGTCGGCACGGGCGGCACGATCACGGGCGTCGGCGAAGTGCTGAAGGAGGAGCGGCCGAATTGCCTCGTCGTCGCGGTCGAGCCGGCGAAGTCGCCCGTGCTCTCCGGCGGCGAGCCCGGCCTTCACGGAATCCAGGGGATCGGTGCGGGATTCGTCCCGGAGAACCTGCACCGCGGCGCCTACGATCGCGTCCTGACGATCGAGGACGACGTCGCGGCGGAGACGGCGCGACGGCTCGCCCGCCAGGAGGGTCTCCTCGTGGGGATCTCGTCCGGCGCGAACTGCGCCGCGGCCCTGGAGATCGCCCGCGAGCTCGGCCCCGGAAACATCGTCTTGACGGTCTTCTGCGATACCGGCGAGCGCTATCTGACGACGGACCTCTTCCGCGCGGAAGGGATCTGACGTGAGCCCGACGCCGTCCGCTCTGCTCGAAGCCGATCTCGCCGCGAAGCTCGAGACTCTGCGCAGCGGTCTTCGCGCCCTGCCCTCCGCGATCGTCGCCTTCTCGGGAGGAGTCGATTCGACGTTCGTGCTGCGCGTGGCGCGGGAAGAGATCGGCGAGGGCGTCGTCGCCTTGACGACGACGTCCGCCTCGATGCCGGCGCGCGAGCTCGAGGAGGCACGACGGCTGGCGCGCGAGATCGGCGCCACTCATCGCGTCGTCGCGACGGACGAGGTCGCGATCGACGACTACGCGAGGAACCCGATCAACCGGTGCTACTTCTGCAAGGACAATCTCTACCGCATCTGCCACGAAGAGGCCGCCGCGCTCGACATCGCGACGATCCTCGACGGCGTCAACGCCGACGACCTGGGCGACTTCCGTCCCGGCCTCGACGCCGCACGCGAGCAGCAGGTAAGACATCCCCTCGTCGAGGCGGCTCTCTCGAAGGACGACGTTCGGCGCTTGAGCGCGTCGCTCGGGCTGCCGACATGGGACAAGCCCGCCTCGCCGTGCCTCGCTTCGCGCTTCCCGTACGGAACGGCGATCACGCACGAGGGTCTCCAAAGCGTGGAGCGAGCCGAGGAAGCCCTGCGCGCTCTCGGCTTCCGCGAGTTTCGAGTGCGTTTCGAGGAGGAAACGGCTCGACTCGAGATCGCAACGGAGGAGATGTGGCGCTGTCTCGATGAATCGGTGCGCGCTGCGATGGTCGACGAGGTGCGCGGTGCCGGATTCCGCCGCGTCGTGCTCGACCTCGCCGGCTTCCGGAGCGGAAGCCTGAACGAGGGCGTTCGCGTCAAGTCGCCGCGCGCCTAGCGCGCGGCGCGACCGTCACGGAGCGAAGATCGTCCGCAGCTCCTCCATGATCTTCTCTTCGGAGTGCGAGCGGGCGATCGCGAGTTCCTTGACGAGGAGATTTCGCGCGGTGTCGAGCATCTTGCGCTCACCGAAGGAGAGCTCCTTGTCCCCCTTCAGCACGAACAGGTCACGCAGCACCTTCGCGATCTCGAGCACCGAGCCAGTCTTGATCTTCTCGGTGTACTCTCGATAGCGCCGATTCCACGTCTGCTGGTCGATCTCGACCTTCTTGTCACGCAGAATTTTGTAGACCTTCGAGACGGTGTCCTTGCCGATGATGCGACGAAGACCAACGGACTCCACGTTCTCCGTTGGCACCATGATGGTCATGTCGTTCTCGAGAAAGCGCAGCATGTAGAACTTCTTCTCGGTGCCTGCGATCGTCTTGCTCTGAACGCTTTCGATGACACCGACCCCATGGGCCGGGTACACGACCTTCTCGCCAACCTTGAACATCTCGTTGGAGCCCTCCCGGTGAGACTTTGTAGGGTAACGGAAACTTTAGTTTGAAGCAACCGTCGAATCTCGGTCTCGGCAGAGTGTTAGCACGCCGCGAAGCGCGTTTCATGACACGTCGCGGCATCCATCGCTCCACTCCATCACGATCGCGTCCCGGCTCTCTCCGTAATATCCGCGACGCCGTCGCTTCTCGATGAAACCGAGCTCTGCATAGAGCGCACGCGCCGCTGCATTCGCGTCCTCGACTTCGAGAGTGACAAGGCGAACGCGCGCTTCGCGCGCCTCCTCGAGCAGCGATCTCATCAGCAAGCGACCGAGCCCCGCACCGCGCTCGGCGACGGCGACCGCGAGATCGAGAAGATGCATCTCGTCCACGACGTGCCAGCGCACGAGATAGCCTGCGACCGTCGCCGGCGTCGCCGTTCGGTGCGCCACGATGGAGCGCGAGAACGGCACGCGCAGCTCGTTCTCGAACGTCGTCCACGTCCACGGCGTCGCGGCCCACTCGCGCTCGATGGCGACGACCTGGGGAAGGTCCGCAACGTTCATGTCGCGGATCCGAAAATCGCTCGCCGTGCGCGCGCCGCTCACCAGCGGAACAGCGCCGCCGCCCAGGTGAATCCCGCCCCGAAGGCGGCCAGACACACGAGTCGCCCCTCCGACACGCGGCCGTCGCGCATCGCCTCCGCGAGAGCGAGCGGAATCGAAGCGGCCGTGGTGTTGCCATAGCGGTCGATGTTGTTGACGACCTTGGCCTCGTCCATCTCGAGCGCCGCCGCGACGAACTGGTTGATGCGAAGGTTCGCTTGATGCGGAATGAGCACGTCGAGGTCCTCGACACGCAGGCCGTTCGCGGCGAGCGCTTCCTGGATCACCTCGGGAAAGCGCGTCACCGCGTGCTTGAACACGTACCGCCCGCTCATGCTCGGAAACGCGCGCGGCGCGTCGCCGTCGAGATCGGCCGGCTCGATGCGCGGCTTCTTGCGACTGCTCGCGGATTCCAGCCAGAGCTTCTCGGCGTACCTTCCCTCCGCATGCAGATGCGTCGAGAGGAGCCCGCGCTGCGGATCCGGAGAAGGGCCGAGCACGACGGCGCCCGCGCCATCTCCGAAGATCACCGCGACCTCACGGCCGCGCGTCGTCAGGTCGATGCCGGTGGAATGGATCTCCCCACCGACGACCAGGACGTGACGCGCTCGCCCGGCGCGGATCAGGGCGTCGGCGCTCGCGAGCGAATAGAGAAACCCCGAGCATTGATTGCGTACGTCGAACGCAGGGACCGAGCGCGCACCGAGCTTCGCGGCGAGGAGATTCGCGGAAGCCGGCCAGTCGATGTCGGGTGAGAGCGTCGCGTAGACGATCGCATCGATTTGATCGATCCCGACGCCCGCGCTCGCGAGCGCCTCGCGCGCCGCGATCGCGCCGAGATCCGTGCCGCCGCAATCGGCCGCGATGTGGCGGCGCTGTCGGATTCCCGTTCGCTGCTGGATCCACTCGTCGGAGGTGTCCATCACGCGCGATAGATCGTCGTTCGTCACGACGTTGTCCGGAACCGCGGAGCCGATGCCGAGGATGTGCGTTCTTTCGCTCACCGCCTCACCCGATCTCGATCGCCGCGGCTCCCCACGTGACCCCGGGTCCCGCCGCCGCGAGGAGGACGCGCGCACCGGGAGCGAGCTCGCCGTACCGCTGCTCGAAGCGGATCGGGAGCCCCGCCGCCATCACGTGGCCGAACCGCTCCGTCGGGACGTCCACGCGCTCGGAAGCGAGACCTGCCGCGCTCGCCGCGGCGCGCGCCACCGGCGGCTCGACGTAGTCGACGAAGGCCGCCTCGACCGAGCCGGCGGACCAACCAGCGAGCTCGAGCACCTCGCGCATCGCCGTGAAGAGACGCTTCTCGACGATGGGCGCGAGCGCGGCGAAGTCCGCCTTCGGATAGTGCAGACCCGCGGCGAGGTTCTCGGCGGTGACGCGCAGGGGGTACTGACGGCTCGCGGGATACTCGCACCAGAAGCGGTCCGCGAGCGTGCCGTCGGAGTACCACCGAAGCGCACGCACGTGCGACCCTGCTTCGCCCGGTCCGACGACCGCCGCGGCCGCTCCGTCGGCGAGCCGCGGCGTCAAGTCGGCTCCCGACGGCGACTCGTCGAGCCCGGTCGAGAAGACCTCCCCCGCAGCGACGAGGATGCGCGTCTCCCCGCTCGCCGGCGCGCGGAACGCGCTCGTGCCGCCGGAGAGCGCGAGCGCGAGGTCGAGAGCGGCGAGGAACCCGGCACTCTGCGCACGCACGTCGAGCGCTCCCACCGTGTCGGCGCCGAGCTTGTCTTGCAGGTAGCAGGCCGAGCCCGGGAACGTGACGTCGGGCGTCGCGGTCGCGAACACGATCAGCGCGAGATCCGAAACCTCCGTTCCCGAGCGGCGCAGGGCGTCGTCGGCCGCGCGCCGAGCGAGGTCCGAAGGACCCTCGCCGGCCGGCGCATGATGGCGTCGTGCGATGCCCGTCCGGCGCGCGACCTCTTCTGCCGACGTTCGCAGCCGAGGCGCGAGCTCCTCGTTGGTGATCAGGGCGCCCGGAAGGTGCGCGCCGATCGAGAGGAGCCGAGGCTCAAGCGGCATCCGCCATCCGCGGAAGCCGGGCCGCCGCCGAAGCCTTCACCAGGATGACCTCCAGCACCTTGTCGCGGTACCGGTGGACGAAGCCCACGCAGCGCTGGCCGAGCGGAATGCGCGTCGTGAAATCGGGCGGGAACGCCGGGGCCGTCGCCGCGACGGTGCGGAGCCGCTCGTCGACGACCTTGCCGTGCACCTGGAACCAGCCGCTCGCGAGCGAGAGATCGAGCTCGTAATCGGGCATCTCTTCACCGAGCCCGAGCTCTTCCTTGACGCCCGAAGGCGGGATGCGACGCGGCAGCTCGAGGCGGAGATAGTAGCCCGAGGGCCGCTCGTCGAAGGTGTAGATCTCGCCGTAGCGGCGCTCGCGCTCGGTCTTCTCGTCGTACGCGGCTTCCTTCGCGTAGTAGCCTTCGGCCGCGACGGCGCCGACCTTGCGGCTCGTCTCGGTGCGACCGAGGATCGGCAGGACGAGCGGCATCAGGAGCGGGCCGTAGATCGCACCGCGCCACTTCACCTCCTCCGTCGGCTTCGCGAAGATCACGGCGTCGCGCAGGCGCCAGATCGCCTCGAGAGAGATTGCGACCGACGTCCAGAAGAACCACGGGAAGACTTCCATCGTATAGAGGCTGCGCCCGAGGACGGCGACCGCGAACGCGACCGCGAGGATCGGAGCGACGATCAGGTGCACGAGCATGTTCAGCCCCGTCGAGCCCGCGGCGCTGAAGACCCGCTTGTCGTTGAACGCAGCCTCGAGCCGAGCCTTCGTCGACGCGGGCAACGCCCCGAGGAGCGGCTGCGCGAGAGCCACGAAGGCGCGCATCCCGACGCCGCCCGACCCGGTCGCGCCCTCGCGCGCGACGATGCCGACGACGTCCTCCCAGGCGAGAGGAAGCTCGCCCGTGAACGGTGCAGCGCGCCGCACGGGCTTCGCGAGAGGCGCCGAGATTTTCTTCTCGACCTTGCCCATCGGCAGGGCTGCCGGCGCTGCGGCGCGGGCGGGCGCGGCGGCTGCGACCGCGGGTGCCGCAGCCCCTGCGGCGGTTGCGGCCGCCCCGTTCCCCGCGGCGGCCTCACCGCCGTCGGCCTTCTTGAAGCGGGACGGATAGTCCGCAGGGAACGCTTGCTCCGGATGAAGCTCCTTCGCGCGCGCGAAGAGCGCCGCGTCCGTCTCCGGGATCGCGGGATTCGGAACGCAGCAGTCGACGGGACAGACCGCCGCGCACGCTTCGTGATCGTAGAACCCGACGCACTCGGTGCACTTCTCGGGAACGATGTAGAAGATCTCGTTGCTCAGAGCGTCGTGCTTGGCGCCGTCGAGGCCGTCAAACTGAATCCCGCCCTGATAGATCGCGGTATTCGGACACTCCGGCTCGCAGGCGCCGCAGTTGATGCATTCGTCGGTGATCATCGTCGCCATCGCGACAGAACCTCCGGTTGCTCGATGTCTCGGCCGAGCCCGTGACGGACCCGTGCTTGAGCCGACAAGGTACAGGTTGGAAAATCGTAGACAAGCGCGTGTCCGCGACGCCGCGGATGCTCGTCGGAAGCCCGCCTGCCGCGGTGCGGCGCCTTGTTTCTAGGGCATTCGTGTGGCATCTAGACGTTCCGAGAAGCCTGCTTTCGTCACGAGTCGTGGACGCGACCGTTGGCGCGAGGAAGAAGAGGAGGAGCGCAGGATGAAGAGAACGAATCAGGTGACCGCCGTGGCCGTCGGGCTCGCGCTGGCCGCTTCCGTGGGAATGGGTTGCGCGAAGAAGGGCCCGAGCCCGGAAGAGCTCGCCGCACAGCGCGCCGAGCAGGCTGCATCCCGCGCCGAGGCTGCAGCGACACGCGCTTCGCAGGCCGCCGATCGCGCCGAGGCCGCTGCCGCCAAGGCGGAAGCGATCTTCCAGAAGGGCATGCGCAAGTAGTCTTCGGCCATAGAACGCCGAATACGGAAGAGGCGACTCCCGATCCCGGGGTCGCCTCTTCCGTTGTTGGGCCCCAGCGCGAAGCGTGCGATCAGCCAGCGCGCTTTTCTGCGAGGCGCTGCCGGAAACGCCTCATGACGGAGGCCGGAACCAGCGACCGCACATCGCCGCCGAAGGTCGCCACCTCCTTCACGAGACGCGAGCTCGTGTAGAAGTATTGCTCGCCCGCCATCATGAACACGGTCTCGATTTCGGGCCGCAGATGCCGGTTCATCATCGTCATCTGGAACTCATACTCGAAGTCCGAGACGGCGCGGAGACCGCGGATCAGGACGCGCGCCTTGACCCGCCGGGCGTAGTCGACGAGCAGGCCCGAGAACGAGTCCGCGACGAGCCGGTCGCGGAACTCCGGAAGAGCCTCCTTGATCATCGTCACGCGCTCCTCGGGCGTGAACATCGCATCGTCCTTGTTGGGATTGAAGGCGACGGCGACGGTCACGCGCGGGAACACGTTGAAGGCGCGTCGGATGATGTCGAGATGTCCGTTCGTGATCGGATCGAACGAGCCCGGATAGATCGCCATCACGCCGTCCGAGGCTTGGGGAAGCTTCGTCCGCTCCGCGGACAGCTTGGCGGCCGCCGGCTTCGCGTGCTTCGCGAGCTTGACGGAAGCCTTCGCCCGCGGCTCCTTCGCGGTCGCGCCGCGGGACGGATGCGCGAGCTTCTTCTTAGGTGCTGCCATGGCTGGTCGTCTCCCCTCCCTCGGTCGATGCGGCGCTCGAGCGCAGCAGCGCGAGCCTGCTGTCCCCGTAGCGCCGATCGAGCTCCCGCTCGTACCCCCCGCTCACTTCGAAGTCTTCCTCGCGCGCGTGCTCGACGAGCACGAGGGCGCCTCCGCGCAGCACGCCGAACCGCTCGAGATCGACGAGCACGTCCCCGATCTGCCCTCGGCGGTAGGGCGGATCCATCAGCACGAGGTCGAAGCGGGCGCGTCCGGCGAAGCTCTCCAGAGCCCGCCGCACCGGCTGCACGCGGATCTCCGTGCGCGAAGCGAACCCGCAGGCCGCCGCGTTCTCGCCGAGAAGTCGAGCCACGCGGCGATCCTGCTCGACCGCGACGAGGCTCCGCGCACCTCGCGAGAGCGCCTCGAGACCGAGCGCCCCGGTCCCGGCGAACAGGTCGAGCACGCGTGCGCCCTGAATTGCATCGCGGTGCTCGAGTATGCCAAAGGCGGATTCGCGTAGTCGCGCGCCGCTCGGGCGGACGTGGAGACCACGCGGAACGTGCAGACGCCTCCCCTTCGCTTCGCCGGCAATCAGGCGCATCGATCGGGACTCCGCGTCCGCACGCGAAGCGTTTTGCAGATCGACCCCAAGGGCGCAAGGTGAGTGACGAGATGATCTGGGCGATCGTCCCCGCCAAGCTCGGCGAAACCTCGAAGGAGCGTCTCGGCGCGGTTCTCGCGCCCGAGCTGCGGCGGCGACTCGCGCACGCGATGCTCGACGACGTGCTCGAAGCGCTCGGGCGCGCGCGCGGCCTCGCCGGGATCGTGGTCGTGAGCCGCGACGCTCAGGCCCTGGCGCTCGCGCAATCGCGCGGTGCCTGCACCGTCGCAGACTCCGGCGGCGGCTTGAACGCCTCGGTGCAGGACGGGATCGAAGCCTGCCGCGCACACGGCGCGACCGGCGTGCTCGTCGCGATGGGCGACCTTCCGCTTCTCGAGGCCGCCGACGTCGAGACCGCGCTCGAGGCGCTGCCTTCGCGCGGTCTCGTGCTCGTCCCGTCTCTCGACGGAACCGGCACGAACCTCCTCGCCGCGCGCCCGGCAGAGCTCGTCCGACCTGCGTTCGGACCGGGAAGCCTCGCGCGCCATCTCGAGCTCGCTCGCGACGCCGACGTCACGGCCGTGCTCCAGCCGTGCGCGGGCGCGGCGCTCGACGTCGACACGCCGGACGACCTCGAGCGACTCCTCGCCGGACCGCCGCGCACCTCGAGCCAACGCCTTCTCGCGGCGGGACCCGCGCGCGCCATCGCGAACGGTTGAAGCCGCGCGGCGCTACTTCTTCAGCTCCATCGGCTGGCCGCAGCACGTGAGATCGCCGGTTCCGGCCTTCGTCACGATGAACTGCGAGCCACACTTGCCGCACAGGTAGATCTTGCCGAGCTGGGTTGCCATCGAGCCCTCCGGTTCATCGACCCACGAAGCGAGGACGGCGCCGCTCGCGAAAGCTCGCGATGCCTTCCCCCCGATCGCGGGTCGTTTGCAACAGGACGTACAGGTCGCCTTCGAGACGGAGACCCTCGGCGAGCGGCAGGTCCGCCGCGGCGCGAATCGTCTCCTTGGCGAGCCGCTGCGCGACCGGAGCGCGGCTCGAGAGAATCGTCACGAGGCGTCGTGCTTCGCGCTCGAGAGCGGCGCGCGGCACGGCGCGGTTCAGAAGCCCGATCTCGGTCGCCTCCCGGGCGCCGATCGTCTCGCCGACGAGGAGCATGCGGAACGCGCGCGCTTCTCCGACGATGCGCGGCAGCCGCTGCGTGCCGCCATGGAACGGCAGGACGCCCGCAGTCACTTGACCGAGGCCGACGCGGACGTGCGCCGCGGCGAGCCGCAGGTCGCAGGCCATCGCGAGCTCGAGCCCGGCGTCGCGCGCGTCACCCTGCAAGACGGCGAGGCAGGGAGCGCGTAGCGCGGCGATGGCCTCGATCCCGTCCGGTCCCTCGACGCACACGCCGGGTTCGTCGCCGAGGCAGAAGGCAGCGCCGCGGCTTCGCACGACGACGAGCTGGACGTCCTCGTCGAGGTCGACCTCGCGACAAGCGGCGACGAGCGCCGCGTGGGCGTCCTCGCCGAGCCTGCCCGAAGCGAGCGACAGCCGCAGCGTCACGACCGGTCCGTCGCGAACGACACCGACGGGCGGTGGCACGCGACGTCCCCGGGATTTCTCAGCGGGGCTCAAGCTGCTTCCGGAGCTCCTTGCGGAGGATCTTTCCGAGCGGATTTCGCGGCAGCTCCACGAGGATCTCGATCACCTCGGGCTTCTTGAAGCTCGCGAGCCGGCTCCGGCAGAACTCCGTCAGCTCGCTGGGCGTCGCCGACATGCCGGGGCGGAGGACGACCGCCGCCGCTACGGTCTCGCCCCACTCGAGGCTCGGGATGCCGACGACCGCGACCTCGTCGACCGCGGAGTGCGAGAGGAGGATCCCTTCGACCTCCGCGGGAGCGATGTTCTCGCCGCCGCGGATGATCATGTCGTCGGCGCGCCCCACGAGGAAGACGTACCCTTCGTCGTCGATGTAGCCGAGGTCGCGCGTGTGGAGGAACCCGTCCGGCTCGCGGCGCGCGCCGCCCTCGACGTCGCCCGCGTACCCCTTCATCACGCGCGGTGTGCGCACGAGGATCTCGCCGATCTCGTTCGGCGGGAGCGTCGCGCCCGCCTCGTCGGCGATCTTGATCTCGACGTCCGGCAGCGGCCGGCCGATCGACGTGAGACGGCGCAGGACGATCTCGTCGCGGGCCGCATCCCCGGTCAAGCGGTGGTCGTCGGGGCCGAGCACGGTCAGCGTCGACGTCGTCTCGGTCTGCCCGAACGCGTTCACGAACCCGCAGGTCGCGGGAAACGACTGCAGCGCGCGCCGGATCACCGGCAGCGGCATCGGCGCACCGCCGTACGAGAGGTTCGTCAAGCTCGAGAGGTCGTACGTGGCGAAGCGCGGGTGATCGAGGATCTTCTTCAGCATCGTCGGGACGACGAACGCGTGCGTGATGCCCTCGCGCTGCACCGTCTCGAGCCATTCCTCCGGCTCGAACTGCGTCATCAGCACGAGCTTCCGGCCCGTCCAGATCGACGTCATCAAGTTCGTCGCGCCGGCGATGTGATACAGCGGAACGCAGTTGAGCGCCGCACCGCGCGGCTCGCCGTCCGCCATCTCGACCGTTCCGACGACGTACGCCGTGAAGTCGCCGAAGGTCAGGAGGACGCCCTTCGGAAGCGACGTCGTGCCGCTCGTGTACATCAGGATCGAGGTGTCGGTCTCCTCGACGTCGACCTCCTCCGCCTCCGACACTGCTCCGCCGATCAGCTGCTCGATCGATTCGTCACGGCTTCCGTCGCCGTCGAGCGTCACCCGCGACAGGCCGGCGGGGCCGAGCCTCACGTTCGGCAGGACCTCGTCGACGAGCGAGCGATAGCGCTCCTCGAAGCAGAGCACGCGTGGATCCGCCTGACCGATCATGTGCTCGAGCTCGTGGATCTTCGCGCGATAGTTGAGCGGCACGAACGTCGCGCCGAGGGTCGCCGCGGCATAGTAGAGCTCGACGTAGCGGTGCGAGTTCGTCCCGATCGCGGCGACGCGCGCGCCGGGGCCGACGCCCCGCTGCGCGAGGGCGCTCGCCAGCCGGCGGACCCGGCTCAGCGTCTCGCCGTACGTCGCGCGACTGTTGCCGAAGACCAGGATCTCCTGTTCGGGAAACATCGCTGCGGGAAGAGAGAGAAAATTCGCGGTGTTCATCGGCGGCGCTCGTGAGGGTTCATCTGCGGTGAGCCTCCTAACGTGCGCGCCAGGCGCTTCTCAAGCGAGAGCGCCTCGGCGAGGCGGAGGTCCCGCCCACGCCGGATCGCCTGCTTCAGCCCCCGGAGAACCGGTGAAGGCAGGCGAGCGACGCGTCCCGCGAGGCGATCGACCGCCCGCTCGAAGCGCTCCGGCGGGACCGCGAGCGAGGCAATGCCGAAGCGGGCGGCCGCGGCCCCGTCGATCCACTCGCCGGTGAGGAGAAGGTGCGCCGCCCGCCCCTCCCCCGCCGCGCGCGGCAGGGTCTGCGTCCCGCCGACGCCGGGGATCGCCCCGAGCCCGGTCTCGGGGAGACCCAGCCGCGCGTTCCGGGCGCAGACGATCAGGTCGCAGAGGAGAGCCATCTCGAGTCCGCCTCCGGCCGCGACGCCGTGCACCGCGGCGAGCGAGATGCACGGCAGCGCGACGAAGCGCGCCCAGACATCGCGCACCGCGCGGATCTCGCGCGCACGGATCGGCGACGGCGCGGTACCGAACTCCGTCAAGTCTCCGCCGCTCGAGAACGCGCGGCCGGCGCCTCGCAAGACGACGACGTGGACCGAAGCGTCCGACACCGCGAGCTCGAGCCCCTCCCAGAGCGCGTCGCGCATCGTCCGGTCGTAGGCGTTCAGCACCTCCGGACGATTCAGCGTGAGCGTCAGGATGCGCTCGTCCGACGCGTGGCGCTCGACGCGGACCGCGGGCTCGCAGCGCGTCATTCGAGCCCCGATTCCCCCGCAAACGGCCGGCCGCCGATCACCGTGTGCACGGCGCTCCACGACGCCAAGCCCTCTTCGCAGGGATCGGAGGCGAGAAGCGCCAGATCCGCGCGGCGGCCAGGCACGAGCCAGTCTCCGGTCTCCTCGCCGCGGACGCGCGCGGCGCCGCTCGTGAAGAGATCGAGCGCTTCCCACGGAGCGAGGCGCTCTTCTCCGCCGAGAAGCGTTCCCGTCGCCGAGCGCCGCGTCGTCGCGCCGGCGAAGCCGACGCGGGGATCGATCGGTGCGACCGGAGCGTCGCTGCCCGCGGCGACGAGGACGCCCGCCTCGCGAAGCGAGCGAATCGGATAGAGCCACGGCCAGAGCGGCTCCTCGATCTCACGCTCGTATTTGGCTCCGCGGGAGACGAGGAACGCGGGCTGCGTCACGACCGCGACGCGCGCCGCAGCGAGGCGACGAGCGAGATGGGGCGGGCAGAGCGAAGCGTGCTCGATGCGGTCCGGGCCCACACCTGCGCCCGCGCCCGGCCCGCGCGGCGGCGCCGAGGCGAGCACGTCGAGGACGGCGTCGGTCACGTCCGGCTCGACGGCGTGAACCGCGAGCGGCAGACCCCTTCGCCGGGCGGCGCAGACGCGATCGCGGAACTCCTTCGCCCTCACGTCCTCCGTCGAGCGCGGCAAGAGCTTGACGCCCGCGATCTCGACGAGCCCCCGCGCTGCA
>VGTG01000031.1 GCA_016874795.1 Deltaproteobacteria bacterium
ATCTTGTAGATGTAGAACGCGACCGCGCCGTTCATCGCCGCGAGGACCAGGAAGATCTGCGGGATCGTGAGCCGCGCTTCGAGGAGGCCGACGAGCACCAGCGAGGCGAGCACCATCAAGAGCCCGCCCAGGATGTTGCTCCCGGCGATGACGCGCGAGCGCTCCTTCGCGTCGGTCCGCTCCTGGATCATCGTCGTCAGCGGCACGATGAAGAAGCCGCTGAAGAGAGCGAGCAGCGTCAAGTCGATTGCGATGCGCTTGCCGCCCGGCGCGGCAAGGAACGCGGAAAGGCCGTGCAGGCCGGAGTCCCCGGAAGCGGCTGCAGCGGTGGGCGCGCCGGCGAGGAAGAGGTCGAACGCGAACCACGTCATGCCGATCGTGCCGAGTGGGACGAGGCCGAGCTCGAGCTTCTTCCCGGAGAGCTTCTCGCAAAGGAGCGAGCCGACGCCGATCCCGATGCAGAAGAGCGCGAGGAAGAACGTGACGACGCTCTCGTTCGCGAACAGCACGTCGCGCGTGTAGGTCGGCAGCACGGAGAGGATCACCGAGCCGTAGAACCAGAACCACGACACGCCGAGCACCGAGAGGAAGACCGAGCGCGTCTTGCTCGTGAGGCGGAAACATTCGCGCATCGGTCCGATCGGCGAGAGCTCGACGCGCAGAGTCGGGTCCTGCGCGGGCACGCGCGGGATGAGGAAGCTCGCACCGAGCCCGAGCACCGCGACGACGATCATCACGACGCCGAGCACGGCGAGGCCCGTGTCCCCGGCCGCAACGGCGGCACCGCCACCGATCGTGCCGATACGAAGCGGTCGTCCACTACGTCCTCTATCACCGCTACGAGCCGACGTGGTGGCGGCTGATCGAGCGCTCGCTCGCGGGCGAGCGCTCGACCGGCAAGATCGCCGCGTACGCGAGCTTCGCGCGCGACGCGGCCGACCTTCTCGGCGCGCTCCCCGACGCGGCGTCGCCGGCGAGCACCGCCGCGCATCTCTTCGCGTGGGGCTTCCAGGTGCGGCGCGCCTTCCATCACACGTTCCGCCAGATCTACGGCGGCTCGATGCCGGCGGCGCGTCTTCGCGCGAGCGTCTGGCAGTCCGCCTTCACGCACGATGGACCGCGGTATCGACGCGCGCTGTACGACCGGATGGGAGACATCCCGACGCTCGTCATCGGCGAGTCCGGCACCGGGAAGGAGCTCGTCGCGCGCGCGATCGGGCTCTCGCGCTACATGCCGTTCGACGAGAAGACCGCTTCGTTCGCGGACGACTACGCTTCGTCGTTCCAGGCGGTGAACCTCTCGGCGCTCTCGCCGACGTTGATCGAGTCGGAGCTCTTCGGGCACCGCCGCGGCGCGTTCACCGGCGCCGTCGAAGACCGAACGGGCTGGCTCGAGAGCTGCCGGCCGCTCGGCGCCGTGTTCCTCGACGAGATCGGCGAGCTCGAGCCGGGGATCCAGGTGAAGCTCCTGCGCGTCTTCCAGACGCGAACCTTCCAGCGGATCGGCGAGACGCGCGAGCGGAGCTTTTCCGGAAAGATCATCGCCGCGACGAACCGCGATCTCGCGGACGAGATGCGCGACGGACGCTTCCGCGCCGATCTCTACTATCGCCTCGCGGCGGACGTGATCCAGATGCCGACGTTGCGCGAGCAGCTCGCCGACGCGCCCGAGGACCTCGACAACCTCGCACGGATCCTCGCGAAGCGCGTCGCGGGCGACGAGGAAGGAGAGGTGCTCGCGGAGGAGGTCTCGCGCTTCGTCCGCGAGAGCCTCCCCGCCGGCTATCCGTGGCCGGGGAACATGCGCGAGCTCGAGCAGTGCGTGCGGAGCGTGCTCGTGCGCGGCTCGTACCAGCCCGCCGAGGCGAGACCGCGAGCGGGTGCGCCCGAAGCGCTCGCGATGCCCGCCGGGCCGCTCGGCGGGCTCGCCGACGCTCTCCGGAACGTCTCCTGGAGCGCCGACGAGCTCGTCTCCCGCTACTGCGCGTTCGTCTACGCGCGGCTCGGGAGCTATCAGGAGACCGCGCGCCGGCTCGGGCTCGACCGGCGAACCGTCAAGGCGAAGGTCGATTCCGTATCAGGGCGCTGACCCCTCGGCACCCTCGGCGCTGGACCTCGCCTCCGACTCCGCGCGCAAGCGCTCCTCGAGCCGCTGAAGAGCCATCCTCTCCATCGCGGCGCGCTCCGCGTCGTCCTCCTCGCGTCCGTCGGGATCGAGCGCCTCGCGCGCGACGCGCGCCCGGCCCATCGCGAGGTCGCGGCGCTCCTCCATGGTCTCGCGGAGCCTGTCGAGGTCCGCGTCGCCGATGCCGATCGTGCTCTGCAGGCTCGCGGCCATCTCCGTCAGGTCCGCGAGGGCCGTCTGCATCCGCGTGTGGCCGATCGTCCGCCGGAGGCCTTCGATCTTGTCGCGGGCCGCCTGCACCGCGAGGTGCCGCGCGCGGACCAGCTCGTGGTACGCGCGCTCGGCCTCGACGAGGCTCTCGCGCTCCCGCTCGAGCTCGCTGCGAAGGCGCTCCTCGCGGAGCGCGCTCTTGCCGGCGTGCTCGCGGTCGTTCGCCGCGAGCCGATCCCGTGCGCGTCGGCCGGCGTCCTCCGCTTCACGCTCGAGCGCGGCGATCCGCCGCCGCAAGCGCTCGTACGACCCGGCGTGCAGCGCGAGCCCTTCGTTGTAGCGGGCGACCTGCTGGCGCAGGTTCTCCGACTCGAGGTCGAGCATCGCCTCGGCGTTGTCCGCCTCGACCTCGGTGAGCGCGCGGCCGCTGACCGCGCGAAAGATCCGTACGATTCTCCGTCTGATCATCTCGATTCTCCGTGGACTCGTTCTTTGCTTCGTTCGCCTGGCTCGTGCGGTCCGCGTTCAAGCTTCCGCGTACTCGCGCAGGATCTTCTCGGTCTTCGCCTCCGAGACGCGCGCCGCGATCTTGTCGCTCTCGTGCATGTCGCGCAGGGTCTTCGCGAGACCGAACGACGAGGAGACCGTGAAGTAGAGCCCGATCACGAGGTAGCCCTTCGCCCACAAGTCGACCGGCAAATAGAGAATTCCGATCGTCGTGAGCCCGAGGGCGACCACGAAAGCCACCATCACCTGCAGACGCCATGCGGCCGTGTCGCTGCCATTCGCTCGTTCGAACATGCTGTCCTCCGTTTTCTGCGCGCCTCGATCGGCGCGGTCGGCGGAGGGGCAACGCAGCGAACGTGCCACGGCTCGTGGAGCGACGGGCCGCGGAAGTTCACGGATTTCGTCGAGAGAGGAGCCGGAAGGCTGTACCGCCGATGTCCCTTCGCAACCGGCCTGTGTACCTTGGCTGTCCAATGCGCATTCCAATTGACAATGCGCATTCCTGGGCGTAGAGGCTCGCATGGCCCGCCTCAACATCTCCATCCCGAGCGACCTCTATCCGCTCGCGGTGAAGTGGCGGCGCCGCGTGAACCTCTCGGAGATCTGCTCCCGCGCGCTCCGCGAGGAGCTCGAGGCGGCGGAGCAGCAGCGCAGCGCCAACGCGCTCTTCGAAGCGCTTCGCCCGCCGGCCGACGCGGACCGCGAGCTCGCGGAAGCACTCGGCCTCCGCGAGGCGCGCGTCCTCGACGACGTGCCGCGGCGGGAGGACCTGCGCGAGTCGCTCGGCCGCCTCGCGGCGAGCTACCTCGAGCGCACTCTCGGGGACGGCTCGCTCCTCGCGATCGCCGGGGGACGCCAGATGTGGTGCCTCGTGCGGAACCTCCGCCCGCGGCCGCTCGCGGTGACCGTGACCGCGCTCGGCGTCCACCAGAACGACCCGCGCGTCCTGCACGCGCACGCGAACACGCTGACGACGCTTCTCTGGCTCCTCTTCAGCCCCCACGCGGAGGCACACCTCGTCGGCGCGGAAGCCGTGTCGTCGGTCTGGCGGACGGATCTCCCGAAGGCGGACTACCCGAGATACTTCGTCGTCGGCTCGTGCGCGCAGTTCGATCCGACAGGCTCGTTCGGAAGCCTGATCGGGGCGGAGCGGAGCGACGCGCTGCGCCGGAGCGGTGCTACCGGCGACTTCCTGTATCAGTTCTTCGGCGAGTCCGGAGAGCTGCTCGACGAGGCCCCGTTCGCGGGGCGTGACCACTCGGTCCTGCCGCGCAGCCTTCTCGCCGAGCTCTCGGCGCGCGAGGACGCGCGCGTCATCCTCGTCGGCGGTGGCAAGGAGAAGCGCGACGTCGTCCGGCACGCCGTCGCGGCGCGGCTCTGCAACACGCTCGTGACGGATCCGGCGACGGCGGAATTTCTACGTACGGAGGCGAGGGAAGCGAAATGAGTCCATCCAACGAGTCCCTGGCGATCATCGACCTCGGCGGCCAGTACTGCCACATGATCGCGCGACGCTTGCGCGACCTCGGCGTACGCTCCGACATCCGCGAACCCGAGACGAGCGCCGGCGATCTCGCGTCGTACGCGGGCATCATCCTCTCGGGCGGTCCGCGCAGCGTCTACGAAGACGACGCGCCCTCCGTCGACGAGGAGATCCTCGATCTCGACGTTCCCGTCCTCGGGATCTGCTACGGGCATCAGCTCCTCGCGCAGATCGCCGGCGCGACGGTCGAGCGCCGCAAGGGCGAGTACGGACCGACGACGCTGACGGTCCTCGCCGAGGACGCGCTGTTCCGCGCAACGCCGCGCCAGCAGACCGTGTGGATGAGCCACTCGGATGTCGTCACCGCCTTGCCGCGCGGCTGGGAAGCGCTCGCCGCGACGTCGGAGTGCACGACCGCCGCGATCGCGAACCTCGAAGCGCGCGTCTTCGGCGTGCAGTTCCATCCCGAGGTCGTACACAGCGAGTACGGGCGCGCGATCCTGCGAAACTTCACGGAGAGCGTCTGCGGCGTCCCCGTTCCGGAGAGCCGCGAGAGCCGCGTTGCCGCGCTGACGCGCCACGTGCGCGAGGTCGTCGGCGATCGCTCGGTCTTCTTCCTCGTGAGCGGCGGCGTCGACTCGACCGTCGCCTTCGTCCTCTGCAGCCGTGCCGTCGGGCACGACCGCGTGCTCGGGCTCTACGTCGACACGGGGCTCATGCGGAAGGGCGAGACGGACGAGCTCCGCCAGAACCTCGCCGCGATGGGTGTCGCCGATCGCGTGCAGGTGCGCGACGAGTCCGCCCGCTTTCTGAAGGCGCTCGACGGCGTGATCGATCCGGAGGAGAAGCGGCGCATCATCGGACGCCTCTTCGTCGAGGTGCAATCCGAAGCGCTCGGCGAGCTCGGCATCCACGAGGCGAAGTGGGTGCTCGGGCAGGGGACGATCTACCCCGACACGATCGAGTCGGGCGGCGCGCAGGGACGCGCCGCGCTGATCAAGACGCACCACAACCGCTGCGAGGAGATCCTCCAGATGCTGCGCGAGGGACGCGTCGTCGAGCCGATCGCGGAGCTCTACAAGGACGAGGTGCGCGAGGTCGGACAGGAGCTCGGCCTCGACGCGCGCTTGACGAACCGCTGGCCGTTCCCGGGCCCGGGCCTCGCGATCCGCTGTCTCGGAAGCGGCACGGAAGGACCGGCGCGGCCGCTCGCGGAGCCGCAGCTCGAGGGCCTCGAGGCGGTGACGCTCCCGCTCCGGAGCGTCGGCGTGCAGGGCGACGCACGGACGTACCGCGAAGCAGCCGCTCTGCGCTCGCCGCTCGACTACGAGCGGCTGCGCCGCATCAGCACGAGCGTGTGCAACGAGATCACGACGGTGAACCGCGTCGTCGCCGTCGTCGCCGGCCCCGACCGCCCGCTGGAGGGACTCCGCGTGTACCGCCGCGGCATGACGGCCGAGCGTCTCGAAACCCTGCGCGAGGCGGACTTCATCGTACGCCGCGTGCTCCGCGAAACGGGTCTGACCGACGCCGTGTGGCAATTCCCCGTCGTGATCCTGCCCGTCGGGTGGGATGGCGGCGAGACGATCGTCCTGCGGCCCGTCTGCTCCGAGGACGGCATGACCGCGAGCGTCGGCGAGCTTCCCGAGGACGTGGTCCGCCGGATGGGCGAGGAGATCCTCGTCCTCCCGTCCGTCGAGCTCGTCGTGCTCGACGCGACGAGCAAGCCGCCCGGCACGATCGAGTGGGAGTGACGGGCCGGCGCGGACTACGCAGGGACGCGTCTCGCTGCTAGGACGTTGCCCCGATGGACCTCTCGTTCGACGCGGATCAGGAGGCGCTGCGCGATTCGGCGCGGAGCTTCCTCCGCGAGCACTCCTCGTCCGAGCGTGTGCGCGCGGCGATGGCGACCGAGCCGGGCTTCGATCGGGAGGTGTGGCGGCGCATCGGATCCGAGCTCGGCTGGCCGGCGCTGCTCGTGCCCGAGGAGCACGGCGGGCTCGGTCTCGGCATGGTCGAGCTCGTCGCGCTGATGGAGGAGATGGGCGCGTCCCTCCTCTGTGCGCCGTTCTTCTCGAGCGTGTGCCTCGCCGGGACCACGCTTCTCGCGGGCGCGAGCCAAGCGCAGAAATCCTCGATCCTGCCGGGCCTCGCTTCGGGCGAGACGACCGCGACCGTCGCGTACACCGAGAAGAACGGCCGCTGGGACGCGAGCGCGATCGAAGCGCTCGCGCGCAGCGAAGGCGAGTCGTGGGTTCTCTCGGGCGCGAAGACGTTCGTTCCCGACGGCGGCACCGCCGATCTCTTCGTCGTCGCCGCACGCGAGGCGGGCTCGACGGGGGAAGCGGGCGTGACGCTGTTCCTCGTTCCGGCGGACGCCTCCGGTGTCGCGCGGCGGGGTCTGCCGACCCTCGATCAGACGCGGCGCCAGGGCGAGCTCGTGCTCCGCGACGTGCGCGTGCCGGACGCGAGCCGGATCGGCGCGGCAGGCGAGGGCTGGACGATCCTCGCGACCGCGCTGGATCGCGCCCTGATCGCGCTCGCGGCGGAGCAGCTCGGCGGCGCGCAGCGCTGCCTCGATCTCTCGGTCGCGTACGCGAAGGAGCGCGTGCAGTTCGGCCGGCCGATCGGCTCGTTCCAGGCGATCAAGCACAAGTGCGCGGACATGCTCGTGCTCGTCGAGTCGGCCCGCTCCGCCGTCTACTACGCCGCCGCGGCCGCCACGGCGGACGATCCCGAGGTTCCGGTGCTCGCTTCGCTCGCGAAAGCGTACTGCTCGGACGCGTACTTCCGCTGCGCCGCCGAGAGCATCCAGATCCACGGAGGCGTCGGCTTCACGTGGGAGTACGACGTCCATCTGTACTTCAAGCGCGCCAAGTCCTCGGAGACGCTCCTCGGCGACGCGAGCTTCCACCGCGAGCGGATCGCGCGGCGGATCGGCCTCGGCTAGGGTCCGGGACGTGGCACTCCAGATCGATTTCGAGGGACGCGTCGCCGTCGTCACGGGCGGCGGCAAGGGAGTCGGACGCGGCATCACCGAGCGCTTTCTCGAGGCCGGCGCCGACGTCGTGATCTGCGGGCGGAGCGAGCCGGAGTCGATGCCCGCGGCCGGCGGGCGGACGCCGACGTTCGTCGCCGCGGACGTTCGTGACCTCGAGCACATCGATCGCGTCGTGCAAGCCGCGACCGAGCGGTTCGGGCGCCTCGACGTCCTCGTCAACAACGCCGGCGGCGCTCCCTATGCGGACGCGGCGACGGTGTCGCCGCGCTTCTCCGAGAAGATCCTCGCACTCAACCTGAACGCGGCGCTCCACTTCGCGCAGCGCGCGAACGCGGTGATGCAGGCGCAGGCCGACGGCGGATCGATCGTCAACATCGCGAGCGTCAGCGGCATCCGTCCCTCGCCGGGCACCGCCGCGTACGGAGCCGCCAAGGCGGGGCTTCTGAGCTTGACGCAGACGCTCGCGGTCGAGTGGGCGCCGAAGGTGCGCGTGAACGCGGTCACCGCCGGGATGATCCGGACGGAGCAGGCGCATCTGCACTACGGCGATGAAGCGGCGCTCGCGCGCATCGCGGCGACGGTCCCGCTCGGCCGCTTCGGTACTCCGCAGGACGTCGGCGACGTCTGCGTGTTCCTCGCTTCACCGCTCGCGAGCTACGTCAGCGGAGCGAGCCTCCTCGTCCACGGCGGCGGCGAGCCCCCGCCGTTCCACGAAGCCGCGCGCGAACCCGACCGGAGGTAGCTCATGGCCGCAACCGTCTTCGATTCGCCGGCGGCGCTCCGGAGCGCGGTCGGAAAGCACCTCGGCTACAGCGACTGGCTCGAGATCACGCAGGAGCGCGTCGACCGCTTCGCGGAGGCGACGGGCGACCATCAGTGGATCCACGTCGATCCGGTGCGCGCGAAGGACGGCCCGTTCGGGACGACGATCGCACACGGCTACTTGACGATGTCGCTCGTGAACCTCTTCCTGCCGCAGATCGTCGAGGTGCGGAACGTCTCGATGGGCGTCAACTACGGCGCGGATCGCCTTCGCTTTCCGGCGCCGGTGCCCGTCGGCTCGCGCATTCGCGCGGGCGGCGAGCTGATCGAGGCGGACGAGGTGAAGGGCGGCGCCGTGCAGGCGAAGATCCGCGTCACGGTCGAGGTCGAGGGCCAGGACCGCCCCGCCTGCGTCGTCGAGACGATCAGCCGCTTCGTCCCGGCCTGAGCCGCGGCGCGCCTTCAGGCGGACGAGGTCGCGGCGCGCGCGCTCGGGGTCGCGCCGATTTGCTCGGCCGCGGCGAGGCCCGTCAGGCTCGCGCTCTCCTCCCAGAGCTCGCGCGCGAGCTCGAGGTCGTACGACAGCTCGGAGGAGGGGATCGCTCGCATCCCCTCGAAGTACTGCCGCGTCGTGCCGTCGAGGCTCTCGTCGACGACGAGGCGTGCGAGCGCCGCGCCTGACGCCTGCGTGCTGTTCACCTTCGGCAGGACGCGCAGCGCCGGCAGGACGAAGCGCCAGAGCGCACGCTGCCAGCCGGCATAGTCGCGCGCGAGACCGGTTCCGGGCATCAAGCCGGGATCGAAGGCATTCACCGTGATCGGCGCCTCGGGAATGCTGCGCCCGCACGCTTCGAGACGGCGCGAGAGCTCGTAGGCGCAGAGGACGTTGCAGAGCTTCGACGTCGTGTAGGCGCGCCGGCCGAAGAGCGCCTCGGAAGCGTCGCCACCGTCGTCGTCGGGATCCGCGAGCTTTCGCGCGCCGCGGTACCGCGGCGCCGGCATCCCGGTGCGCTGCGCGGGATCGTGCGTCCCGCTGCTGACGAAGACGATCCGCGCCGGAGCCGCGAGCCACGGCAGCAGGAGGTGCGCGAGAAGATAGTGGCCGAGGTGATTGACGGCGAACGTCGCCTCGAAGCCGTCGAGGCTGCGCGTACGCCGCGTGAACTGGAGCCCGGCGTTCAGCACGAGCGCGCGGAGCGGAGGCACGTCCGCCGCGCGCAGCTCGGCGGAGAAGCGCTCCGCGAAGGCACGCACGTCGGCGAGCGACCCGAGATCGAGCGCGCGCGCTTCGATCCTCACCTCCGGGTGACGCTCGCGCAGAGCGCGTGCCGCGGCGCGAGAGCGCTCGAGGTCCCGCGAGGCGAGGACGATCGTTCGCGACGGCGCCGCCCGCACGATCGCATCCGCGCACGCGAGCCCGAGGCCGCTATTCCCGCCCGTGATCAGGACCGTTCCCCGCTCCGCATCCGCCATGGCGTCGGAGTATACACGCCGAGGCGGCGGCCGTCGTATCGGGCGCAGCGCCTTCCGCCAGGCCGGATCAGCCCCGTCGTCGTGCCTTCGGGGAAGTTCAGGATCGAGAGCCCCGCGTTCAAGGCTCGCCGCGCGACGTTCTTCATTCTTCTCGTCTTGTTCGCCGTGGAGCGTAGCGACTTTGGTGGCGACGCGAGGAAGGCCCCGAAAACTGTTCATGACGGGGGACTTGCATTCGTTACCGTCTTCGAGCATGTTCATTTTCGAGCATGATCGAAAACGCGCAGCGGAATCCCGAAAAAGCCGTGAAGAATGGGGCTCCTTCCGGCCTGCGGGAGCGGAACAAGCGCTCCAAGCGGGACCGCATCCTGACCGCGGCGCGGGAGCTCTTCTCGACGAAGGGCTTCGCCGCGACGACGACCCGGGAGATCGCCGAGCGAGCGGGCGTGGGGGCCGGAACGCTCTTCTCCTACGCTCGCGACAAGCGCGAGCTGATCTACCTGGTCCTCCGCGACGAGCTCGACCAGGTCGAAGAGACCGCCTTCGAGACCGTCCCGCGCGAGGCGCCGCTCGTCGAGCAGCTGATGCACGTCTTCGGCCGCTACTTCGACGCCTACGAGCGCGACCGCTCCCTGGCGCTCGACCTGATGCGCGAGCGCTATCACATGTTCCTCGACGCCGGATCGGCCGGCGAGGAGATGACCGGGATGACGCTCTCGTTCCTCGAGAAGCTCGCCGCGCTGGTGGACGCGGCCCGCCGGCGGGATCGCCTGCGCTCCGACTTCCCCGCGCTCACCGCCGCGACGAGCTTCTTCGCGCTCTACCTCCTCGTCGTCGACTCGTGGGTCGGAAGCCCCTGGCAGCTTCCGCGAGCGAGCTTCGAGGGCCTTCTGCGCGACGGTCTCCTCCTGCAGGTCGAAGGGCTTCGCGATCGCTCGCCCGCACGCCCCCGGAGGTCGCGATGAAGCCGCGGGAGAAAAATGCCGGACGCATCCAGGGAAGCGCCGTGCGGCGCTTCGCGCGCGTCTCCGCCATGGCCTGGGGGATGCCGATGCGGCTCGCGGCGGCGCGCTTCCGCGGGCTCTTCGCCTCGTCGCGACGCCGCCAGGCGATCCTCGACGAGTGCCACGAGCGAAACGCGGCGCGCGTCCTCGAGACGATGGGCCAGATGAAGGGCGCGCTGATGAAGCTCGCCCAGATGGTCAGCTACGTCAGCTCCGACGTCCCCGAGACGTACCGGACGCAGCTCGCGGCGCTTCAGGCGAGCGCACCGCCGATGGAGTTCGACGTGATCGCGGTCGAGCTCGAGCGCGAGCTCGGTGGTCGCCTGGACGCGCTCTTCGCCGACATCGATCCGAAGCCGATCGCCGCCGCGAGCATCGGGCAGGTGCACCGCGCGACCCTTCCGACGGGGGATCGCGTCGCCGTCAAGGTGCAGTATCCCGGCGTCGAGGCCGCGATCCGCGCCGACCTGAAGAACGCCGGCTGGCTCTACTCGATGCTCGGCGCGATCTACCCGGCTCTGGACACGGGCCCGGTCGTCGAGGAGCTGCGCGAGCGGATCTTCGAGGAGCTCGACTACGCGCACGAGGCACGCAGCCAGCAGGCCTTCGCCGACCTGTACGAGGATCATCCGTGGGTGCACGTCCCGCGGGTGCACGAGCGCTACTGCACGCCGCTCGTCCTGACGAGCGAGCTCGTGCAGGGGCACGACTTCGCGTGGCTGACCGAGCAGTCCGACGAGATCCGCCAGCGCGCCTCGGAGGCGCTCTACCGCTTCGTCTTCGGGTCGATGCTGCACCACCGAGCGTTCAACGGTGACCCGCATCCGGGGAACTACCTGTTCGACGACGAAGGACGAGTCACGTTCCTCGACTTCGGCTGCGTCAAGTATTTCGAGCCGGAGACGACGAAGGGGATCCGCCGCCTCCATTGCTCCTACCTGGACGGCGACCGCCCGGCGATGCGCCGCGCCGTGGAGGACCTCGGCTTCCTCACGGCGGAGACGGACATCTCGACCGAGCTCTACCGCGAGTACATGGGCTACTTCTACCAGCCGTTCGCGGAGGACCGCGTGTGGGAGTTCACTTCCGACTACACCGTGCGCGCGACCGCGCATGTGCTGAACCGCGGCGATCCGAAATTCGGCGAGGTGCCGCGGAAGAGCAACATGCCGCGCGAGTTCGTGTTCCTGAACCGTCTCCAGTGGGGCCTCTGGCCGGTCCTGGCTTCGATCGGCGCGCGTGCCGACTGGCATCGCATCCACCAGGAGTACGTCCGCGACGCACCGCCCGCGACGGAGATGGGACGCGACTTCGCCGCGCACCGGAGCGCGTGGCGGCGGGCGCGCGGCATCCCGGCCGAGGCGGAGTTGTGGCTCGCGCGCGATGGCGTCCGCTGGAAGCGGCGCGCGGCGTAGCGTTCCTTTCCTTTCCAAGGGTCGGGGCTCGTGCCAGATTCTCGCGGCGCGATTCCGCGCGTCGCGAGAGGAGGCAGCTCGCGGACCCGGCGTACCAGGCGGCGATCTGGTGGTGCGCGCTCTGGTTCGTCGACAACCCCTAGGGCAAGGGACCTTTCGCGCGGAACGTCCCCGGCTGGTTCGCGAGAACCGCGTCGAGCTCCGTCTGCCAGCAGCTCTGGACGCCGGTTCCGTCGTCGATGACGAGGAGCGCGGTGACGGGCGGCGTGAGCGGCGGGTTCGGCGCGGTGAAGAGCGCGCCCTTCGCGCTCACCTGCACCTGCGTCCGCCCGGCGGCACCGGCCTTCAGCTTCATCTGCGTGAGACCATTCGGCGCGCCGGTCTTGCTCTTCCGCTTGAAGCCGTCGTCGCCGAGGAGCGACCAGCACGGCTTGCCGTCGCAGATGCCTCCGCCGGAAGCGTTCGCGACCGCGATCGGCTGCGCCTCGGCCGAGCCGTCGTAGATGCAGAAGCTGAGCATCCGCGTCGCGACCGTCGGCTGCAGGAAGTCCGCGACCTCGGTCGCGTCTCCCTTCGAGATCTTCCAGGTGAGCTTGTCCTTCGCGCCCTCCTTGACGGTGAGAGAGGCGCCGAGCGGCGAGGCGGAGAAGCAGTCCTTCCTCGGCTCCGCGTCGCACAGAACGCCGACGACGTCGTCGCACGAGTAGAGGTGGACGTCGTCGACGTACCAGCCGACGAGCCCGTTGCAGCCGTCGAGGCCCATCTCGAAGCGGAGGCGGATCTCGTCGCCTTCCTCCGCGAACGAGCCCAGCGTGACCCGCGATTGGCCCCAGCTTCCAGTGAGCGAGCCTTCGTCCGCTCCGGTGAAGGCGGCTTCGCCCGCCAGGGGGTCGTCGCTTCCGCTGGTGCGAAGCGTGTCGTTGTAAGGATTCGCGACGAAGGCCCAGCTCGGTACGAGCGTAAACGGCCCGCCGTTCACGCTGATCTTGAGATTGCCGCCGTCCCAGCGGTCTTCGATCGCGACCCAGTGATCGAAAGCGAGGCGGAGCCCCGTCACGCCGGCGGGAATCGCGATCGGCGGGCTCTCGAGGTAGAGCACGCCCGCTTCGACGTCGCCCGCGCAGTCGCCGAGCTCCGGATCGGAAGCGACGAACGCGGCGGAGCCGGATCGGCCCGAGGGAACGTCGCCGACGATCGCCCAGTCGGGCGTGTCGAAGGTCGACGGCTTCACGACCGCGCGCGTACCGACCGTCCAGCCCGCCAGGCCGCTCTCGAAGTCCTGCAGGAGGATCGTGTCGGGCGCGGCGCTGCAGAGCGGCGGGACGTCCGGGTCGAGGAGCGGCTCGAAGCCGCACTTCGTGGGAACTTCGCGGAGCTCGACCGCGGCGATCATGTCCGCGACTTCCGCGCAGTCGGAGGCGTCGATCGGATCGCCGGTCGTTCCGCCCCACGTGCCCGGTCCGGTCGTCAGCGGCTCGTACAGCGGCGCGCCGATCAGGTCCGCGCAGCTCTGCTCGAGCGAGTCGGCGTGGTCCTCGAAGTTGCTCGCGGGCACCTGGTAGACCGAGGCTGCGCGCCAGTAGACGTGCGCCGCCTTCGCGAGGCCGAGCGCGGTGATCGTCTCGCCGTTGTAGATGCCGCCGTCGACGAGGAGCGCGAAGCCGTGGTTCGGCACGCCCGAGTTCGTGTGGACACCGCCCGAATCGCCGGAGGTGCACGTGTAGCTGGCGGATCCGACGCGGCCGGGGTCGCCGTAGCACTCGGGTCGCCACATGTCGCGGATCGCGCCGCCGAAACCGAAGTCGTCCTCGCCCGAGAGCCAGCGATACGTCGCGTCGCTCGACGGCGAGCCGCTGCCGAACGTCGAGCACGCGGTACCGCTCGCGTTGCGGAGCCCGATCGGCGCGTCCGTTCCGCGACCGTTCAGGAAGTCGACGACCTCGCCCCAGATGTCGGAGTACGCCTCGTTCAGCGCGCCGGCTTGCCACTGGTAGATCAGGCCGTGCGTGTACTCGGTGTAGGCGTGACCCCACTCGTGCGCGACGGTGTCGTCGCCGCTGACGCCGTTGCAGTAGTTCGTCGAGACGCCGTTCCAGCTCGCGTTCGGACAAGCGATCCCGGGATCGTTGTTGATCGTCCGCATCGTCGCGTCGGCGCCGTCGTAGGAGAGGTAGGCGCCGTTCGTCAGGCTCCCGAAGAGGTTGTAGGACTCGAGCGCGCCGGCGCTCTCGTCGTTCCACGCCGCGACTTGCGAAGCGCTGCCGCCCGCCCATCCGGCGGGGATCGGCTCGGGATGTCCGAGGCCGTCGTCCCAGACGACGTTCGCGAGGGACGTCTCGGCGACGCGACGGCGAATCGCCTCGTGGATTCCGGAGATGCGATCGAGGATCCTGCCGGTGAGCGCGTCGACGAAGAGCCACTCGCGGACGCTGAGATCCGCGTCGGCGACCTCGACCTCCCATGCAAGCCGGGGGATGCCCGCGACGCCGCGCAGAAGTCCGGTGTCGAAGATCACGAGCCGCGTCGCGATCGCTGCGAGGTCACCCGCGCGCACTCGGCCGGCGGTCTCCTTCGCGGCGGCAATGCGCGCGACGCCCTCCGCTTCGGTCGCGGCGACCGACGGGGTCGTCGCGAGCGGGCCAGCGATCGGCACGACGACGCCCGCGACGGACGCGAGAGCGAGATCTCGCCGCAGGTGCGCGCGGAGCTCTCCGCCGAACACCTCGACGCCCTGGAAGACCTGACGGTACGCGACGTGGCGCATGCCGAGCGCGTCGCTGGTCTCGCGGAGAAAGCCGAGCTCCTCTCCGGCGCGAGCGAGGCCGAAGAGCGCCCCGTGCTTCGCGAGGAATTCGGCCGCCTTGCCACGCGCGCTGCGCGCGGTGCTCTGCGGAAGGAGATCTCCGTCGCGTCCCGCGCGCACCAGGCCGGCGACGCCGGTTTCCGGCCGGGAGCGGACGAGCGCGTCCGCTCCGGCGTCCCGCGAGAGACGTGCGACGGCCGCCGGATCGAGGCCGGGACCGCGCGTCTGCGCGGCGATCGCTCCGCTCGGCGCGGCCAGGGATCCCGCCGCGGCGAGGACGGCGAGAAGGACGCTCCAGGCGAGAGTGCGCTGCGGCGTCTGCGTCGGCGAGGCGAGCACGGGCTCACCATCTCGCCGTCTCGAGGCGTTTCGTCAAGCGACCTTCTTCACGAGCTGCAGCCGCTTCGGCGCGTGGCCGATAGTCCGGGCAGCGAGCAGGGCCGAACGGCCCAGGGAGACGCCATGTCACAGTTCATGGAGGTCATCGAGTGGCTCGATGACACCGGCCTCGAGATCGTGCACCGCGTTCCTCCGGAGGGCTCCGGCGAGACCAAGTTCGGCGCCCAGTTGATCGTGCGCGACAGCCAGGCCGCGATCTTCTTCAAGAGCGGGCGCGGCCTCGACGTCTTCGGGCCGGGACGTCACACGCTGAGCACGCTGAACCTCCCGATCCTCACGAAGGTCCTCTCGCTGCCGTGGGGCTTCACGAGCCCGTTCCGCGCCGAGGTCTACTTCGTCAATCAGAAGGTCTTCACGAACCTGCGCTGGGGAACGAAGGATCCGGTCGTGTTCCGCGACCGCGAGTTCGGACTGATCCGCCTGCGCGCCTTCGGCGCGTTCACGATGCGCGTGCGCGAGCCGCTCCTCTTCGTGAACAGCCTCGTCGGGACGCAGGGCTCGTTCACGACGGACGCGATCGAGGACTACCTGCGCGAGGTCATCGTCTCGCGCTTGAACGACTATCTCGGCGAGAACGTCCAGAGCCTGCTCGACCTGCCGCAGAAGTACGACGAGATGGCGCGCGAGGTGCGCGGCCGTCTCGAGACCGATTTCGGGAAGTACGGAGCGGAGCTGGTCGATCTCCTGATCAACCGCATCACGCCGCCGGAGGAGGTCCAGCGCATGATCGACGGCCGCGGTGGAATGTCCGCGGTCGGAAACCTCGACGACTTCCTGAAGTTCAAGGCGGCGAGCGCGCTCGGCGACGCGGCTTCGGGCGGCGGAAGCGGCGGGAGCGGCGGGAGCGGCGGAAGCAGCGGGAGCGGCGGAGACGGTGGGAGCTCGGCCGCGGGCTCCGGGATGGGTCTCGGGCTGGGCGCGGGCCTTGGGCTCCTGCTGCCGGGGATGCTCGTCAAGTCGCGCTGCGGCGATTCTGTCGCCGACGCGCAGATGCTCGCGCGCGGCGTCGTGCACTGTCCCGAATGCCACGGCGAGGTCACGGGCGACAGCCGGTTCTGCGCGCACTGCGGCCACCAGATGGTGACGGTGAAGCGTTGCTCGCGCTGCGCGAAGAACGTGACCGCGCAAGCGCGATTCTGCTCGTCGTGCGGTCTCGATCTGAGCGCCGTCCTGCGTTGCGCGCGCTGCGCGACGGCGCTGCCGCCCGAGACGCGCTTCTGCTTCCACTGCGGCGAGCGGGTCGCAGGCGTGGAGACGCCCGCGCCGACGACGTGAGCGAGGGCCAGGACGGCGTCCTCGCCGTCTCCACGGAATGTCCGAGCTGCGGCGCCGGGCTCGACTTCAGGGAAGCGGCGAACGCGGTGCGCTGCGCGCACTGTCGCTCGCAGCTTCTCGTCACGGGGCGCGGGCAGCTCCTCGCCTACGGGATCGCCGCTTCGTCCACGGAGTCCGAAGCCCGGTCGCTCGTGCAGTTCGCACTGCCGGCGGATCGGCGCGGTGCGCGCGCGTGCGAGGCGACGCTCTACCGGATTCCGTACTACCGCGTCACCGCGGAGGAGCTCCTCTGGCGCGTGGACGATCCGGAGCGCGAGCGCCGCAGGAACGTCGCCGAGGTCGCCGCGTGGCTCGGCCGCGAGACGCCGAAGTGGGCGGAAGCGGACGCGCTCGACGTCGGTTCCCCGAAGAGTGGCCGGCTCGCCTTCAAGAGCCGCTTCCTGCAGCGGAGCTTCCTCGCGCGTCCGACGCCGCTCGTGCCGCCGTCGCTCGGTGTCCGCTCCGAGGTCGTTCGCCTCGTGCTGTTCGACCGCGCGGCGGATCCGGAGGGCACCGTCGTCGTGGCGCCCGATCCCGGCGTCGCCGCGGAGCCACCTCCTCCGGGCCCGGACGTGCGCGCGCGGCAGCTCGTCCGCGTCGTGCGACAGCTCCTCTGGTTCCCGTTCTGGATGGTGCCGATCGAATCGCCGGACGGAACGAGCATCGCCGTCGTCGACGCGGTCGCGGGTCGCATCGTCCGTCCGGACGGCGAAGCCGAGAGCCTGCGCGTGCTCGAGCACGCGCAGGTGCAGGCCGCGACGATCGGCTTTCGGCCGCTCGTCTGTCCGAACTGCGGCTGGGACTTGCCCCTCCGTCCCGACGACGCGGTCTTCGTCTGCAGGACCTGCGCGCGCGCGTGGCTCGTCGACGGGGATCGGCTCGAGCGCGTTCCCTTCCGCGTCGCGTCCGCCGCCGCGGACACGGTTCGGTACCTTCCCGTGTGGAAGCTCGGCGGCGAAGGTACGCGTGCGACGTTCGCGCCGGCGTTCCGCTGCCGCGGGTTGCGCCCGCTCGTCGAGCTCGGCGGGAGGCTCAACGCGCAGGGCGCTGCCTTCCCCTCGAATTTCGCGGGCGGGGACGAGCTCGCCGCGAACGGCGGCCCGACAGCTCCCGCGCTGCTCGGCTGTGCGCTCGACGTGGCGGACGCGCGCGCTCTCGCGCGCTTCGTCTGCGAAGGGACCGAGTCCGCGACCGCTCCCGGCGACGCACCCTCCGCCGAGCTCCTCTGGCTCCCGTTCTCGCACGACGGCTACTCGCTGCGGGAGCCGAGAACCGGCGCGACGATCCCGCGACGTCTTCTGGAGGAGAGCGAAGCCGACGGGATGTCCGGAGAGCGAGACCTCGTGTCCGTGACGTGAGCCCGCGCGGTGCTACGACGGATTCGAGGGAGGGATCCGTTACAGCGGCTAGGCGAGACCACGGGGTTGCCTGTGGAAATCGGGATCTGATAGCGCGGAGAAAGCTCGTTCAGAAGCGGGGGAGAGCCCATGTCCGTCGATCTGCGAACGCGAACCGATGGTGAGCCGGTCGAGCTCGAGCCGAGCTCGTTCTTCGAGGCCGACCTTCCCGCGGCGCTCGAGGCGGCGCGCGAGCACGTCGAGCCGGGAGCGACGAGCCTCGGCCTCGCGCCGTTCACGTTCGAGATCGACGGCGCGAGCTGGACGCTCGAGCATCGGCCGGGCGCGATCGTGATCGAGCGCGGCGCCGCGAGCGGCGCCGCTGCGTGCGTGCGGCTCTCCGCCGAGGACCTCGCGCGGCTCGTGCACGACCAGTGCACGCCGATGACGTTCTTCACCTCGGGCACGCTCGACATGCCGAAGGGGCGGCTCGAGCACTTCCTCGACTGGTGGCTCGTGCTGCGGAGCGCGATCGACCGCCGGCCCCTGCACTTCCCCGGCGCGCTCTCGCTCGTGGATCGGACGGGCAAGCCACTCGACCTGCACCGCTCGTTCCGCGCCGACGACTCGCTCGAGGAGATGTCGGAGTTCCTGCACGAAGCAGGCTTCCTCCACATCCAGGGCGTGTTCGAGGAAGACGAGATGCACCGCATCTCGGCGGACATGGACGTCGCCGCGCCGACGTATTCGGACGGCGACCGGCAGAGCTGGTGGGCGACGACGGCGGACGGAACGCGGCGGCTCGTCCGCATGCAGGGCTTCGATCGCCACTCCGAGACGGCGACGGGCCTCCTCGAGGATCCGCGCTTCCTGCGTCTCGGGAAGATCCCGGGCGACGGACACGTGAACACGGGCATGGTGGGGAATCGCGTCGAGGCGCTCGTCAAGCCGATCGGCATCGTGCGCGGGATCTCCGACGTGCCGTGGCACAAGGACTGTAGCCTCGGACGACACTCGTACGAGTGCTGTAGCTTGACGGTCGGCGTCTCCGTGACCGGCGCGGACGCGACCTCGGGACAGCTTCGCGTGGTCGCCGGCTCGCATCGCGCGCTGACGCGCCCGGCGCACGTCGATCCCTCGAAGCACGGCTTGCCGGAGATCGATCTGCCGACGCGGACGGGCGACGTGACGGTGCACCTGAGCTGCGCGCTGCACATGAGCCAGCCGCCCGCCCTGCGCGAGCGCCGTGTCCTCTACACGGGCTTCCGGCTTCCGCTTCGGCCCGGGACCACGGCGGCCGTCGAAGCCGCGCGCGCGCGGATCCGTGCCGCCCGCGAGAGCGCTCCGGTCAAGGTCTCGCAGGAATCCACCGTCCCGAGGGCGTGAGCGCGACCCTTCGCGCCTGAAGGAGGCGTGCGGATTCCGCATCCCTCGGCTGCGGAATCCGCGCGACCGCGCGGGCTCTGGATCGCCGACCCAGTGGAAGACCTCGACGAGCACGCCTCCGGTTGACTCCAGCACGCGGCGGGAGTAACAAATTGGCCGCATGTCAAGTTCCACCGCAGCCGTTCGACGCCGGCCGCGGGGCAGTGCAGCCGCGCAGCGCGCGGGACGCCGCGGCCCCGGACGACCTGCCGGATCGGACGGCGAGGCCATGCGCCGCGCGCTGCTCGATGCGGCGCTCGGCGCGTTCGCGGCGCGCGGCTACGACGGCACGTCGGTGCGCGATCTCGCGCGTCGGGTCGGCGTGAGCCACAACCTCGTGCATCATCACTGGGGATCGAAGCGGGCGTTGTGGGAGGCGGCGATCGGGCAGGCGCTCGCGTCCTCTCGGCGGGAGCTTCCGGCGCTCGTAGAGCCGAGCGCCCGTGGGCGGGACTGGGCAGTCGCGAACCGTGAGGGGATCGCCGGCGCGTTGCGGCTCTTTGCGCGGCAGCCGGCGATCGCGAAGATCATGGCCGACGAGTCGGCGCGCGGCGGTGAACGCCTCGACTTCCTCTACGAGCGTTACATCGCCCCGTTCGCGCTTCTCCTCGAGCGGCTGCTCGCCGGTGCGCCCGCGGACGTCAAGCGCCGCATCGATGCCCGCGCCGCGCTTCTCTTCCTCTTCGCAGGGATGACGGCGCCGTTTGCGCTCGGTGGCCTCGCGGCGAAGCTCGACGGCTCGCGAGAAATCACGGAGGACGACCTGCAGCGCTTCGCGGCGACGGTCGGGGAGATCGTCGCGCACGGCCTCTCGCCGGCCCACCGGCCACGCGACCATGCACCGAAGGGGCGGTCCTGATCGGGCCCAGCCGAGCAGACCCGCCAGAGGGAGGAGATCCATGCCGGAAGGGACTTCGGCCGAGCGGAAGGCCTACGAGGCGATGCAGGCGTGCATCGGCAAGCCGATCGGCCCGACCGGCACCGGCCCCGACCCCGTGAACCAGCCGATGATCCGCCACTGGGCGGCGGCGTTCGAGGACGAAAATCCCGTCTACACCGACCCCGCGTTCGCGGCGAAGACGCGCTTCGGCGGCATCGTCGCCCCGCCACTCATGCTGCAGACCTGGACGATGCCGACACCGAAGCTCACGGGCATCGGCGAGCGCGGCGGTTCCCCGACCGAGGGCTCGGTCAATGTGCTGGCGCCCCTCGACGAGGCCGGCTTCGTCGCGACGCTCGCGACCAATTCCGAGTTCGAGGTGCTGCGCTACCTGCGCCTCGGCGAGAGCGTCTCCACCGAGACGATCCTCGAGTCCGTCTCGGAGCGGAAGCGCACGCGCCTCGGCCCCGGCCACTTCGTCACGTGGGTCACGACCTATCGCGCCGGAGACGAGGTCGTCGGCCGGCAGATGTTCCGCATGCTGAAGTTCAAGCCCGACGTGGAGGCCCTGCTGAAATGAGGAAGAACACGCTCGATTTCCGCTCGCTCCGGGTAGGCGACGCGGTCACGCCGATGGATCTCGACCTCACCGCGACCTTCGTCGTCGCCGGCGCGATCGCGACGCGTGACTTCATGCCCGTACACCACGACCGAGACTACGCGGCGACGCAGGGGTCGCCGAACATCTTCCTCAACATCCTGTCCGACACCGGGTACTGCTCTCGCTTCCTGACGGACTGGGCGGGACCCGAGGCGGCCGTGCGGAAGCTCGCGATCCGGCTCGGCGTGCCGGCGTACGCGGGCTCGAGGCTCGAGTTCACCGGCAGCGTCACTTCGTTGGCCGAAGCCGACGGCGAGGGGCTCGTCGAGATCGCTTTCCGGGCGACGAACGACCAGGGAGATCACGTCTCCGGAACGGCGGTGATCGGCTTGCCGCTCGGGGCCGGCAGGTGAGCGGCCCGCGGCGTGCTCCCACCGTCGAGCTTCGGATCGTGGACGGTTGGAGCGAGGTGCAAGGCGCCTCGTTCGCGGACTGAAGAGGAACCTCGCCCATGGAGATCCGGCTCACGGAAGAGCAGCGGGCATTCCGCGACTTTCTGCGCGGCTACTTCGCGGAGATGATGACCGACGAGCTCAGGAGCGAGCTCGCGACTCCCGAATGGCAAGAGGGCGGCGGCCCCGAATTCCGCAAGGCCATGCGGCAGATGGGCCGCGACGGCCTCCTCGGTCTCAGCTGGCCGAAGGAGTATGGCGGCCAGGAGCGCACGCCGGTCGAGCAGTTCATCTTCGCGGACGAGATCCAGGCGACCGGGTTTCCGCTGCCCTTCCTCACGCTGAACACGGTCGGGCCGGTCCTGCTCCAGCACGGCAGCGAGCAGCAGCGGCGCGAGATCTGCGCGAAGATCCTCGCCGGCGAGACGTTCATCTCGATCGGCTACTCGGAGCCGGGGGCCGGCACGGATCTCGCATCGCTCAAGACGGCCGCGCGTCGCGATGGCGATGAATGGGTGATCCACGGGCAGAAGATGTGGACCAGCCTCGCGCAGTACGCGGACTACATCTGGCTCGCCGCTCGGACGGATCCGGACGCGCCGAAGCACAAGGGCCTGTCGATGTTCCTCGTGCCGACGACCGCCCCCGGCTTCGCGCGGCAGGAGATCCGCACGGTCGGCGGAGTGCGCACCAATGCGACGTTCTACGACGACGTACGCGTCCCGGCGTCGAACCTCGTCGGCAGGGAGAACGGCGGCTGGAAGATCATCACCGGCCAGCTCAACCACGAGCGCATCTCGCTCCTCACCGTCGGCCGCCTGCAGCGGCTCCTCGAGGACGTGACGTCCTGGGCGCGCGAGACGGAGGTCGACGGCAGGCCCGTCGCCGACCTCTCGTGGGTGCAGCACAACCTGGCGCGCGTGTACGCGAAGGCCGCGGTGCTGCGACTCATGAACTGGCAGCAGGCGTGGGCCATGCAGAAGGCGCAGCCGAGCATGGCCGAGTCCTCGGCGGTGAAGGTCTTCGGCAGCGAAGCGACGATCGAGTGCAGCCGGCTCTTGCTGGAGGTGCTCGGCGCGCGCGGCATCCTCGCGAAGGGCAGCCCGGGTGCGGTGCTTCGCGGGCAGGCCGAGTCGTCCTACCGCAACGCCCTCATCTTGACGTTCGGCGCGGGCACCAACGAGGTGCAGCGCGACATCATCGCCATGGCCGGCCTCGGCTTGCCGCATTACAAGGAGTGAAGCGTGGACTTCGGGCTTCACGAGGACGACGCCGCCGCGGCGCAGCTGGCGCGCGGCATTCTCGCCGATCACGCGACCAACGAGCGGCAGAAGCAACTCGAGGCGTCCGGTGCCACGCACGACGAGGCCCTGTGGCGCGTGCTCGCCGACGCCAGCGTGCTCGGTGTCGCGATTCCCGAGGAGCACGGCGGCGCGGGGCTCGGCTTTCTGGCGCTCGGGCTCCTGCTCCAGGAGGTCGGACGTGCGGTCGCGAAGATCCCGGCGTATCCCGCGCTGGTGCTGGGAGCGCTGCCGCTTGTGCGCTTCGGCAGCGCGGCGCAGCAGGAGGCGCTCCTGCCGGGGCTCGCGCGTGGTGAGCAGATCGTGACGGCGGCGCTCTGCGAGTACGCGTCGAGCGACCCCCTCGCACCCGTCACGCGGGCTGCACGCGATCGGGACGGCTACCGGCTCGACGGCGTGAAGACCCTGGTGCCCGCGGCGCAGATCGCTTCGCACGTGATCGTCCCGGCGCGCTGCGACGACGGCTCGATCGCGCTTTTCCTGATCGAATCGACGGCGAGAGGTGTGACGCTCGCGGAGCAGGCGACCTCGGACGGCCAGCCGCACGCCGAGCTGACCTTCGACGGCGTCCGAGCCGACGACGCATGCCGTCTCGCGCACGGGCAGCCGGCAACCGGCGGTGCGGAAGCGCTTCGCTGGATCGTCGAGCGCGCCGTCGTCGCGCGCTGCATGGTGCAGCTCGGAGTGATCGAGCGCGCACTCGAGATGACCGCGCAGTACGGTCGCGAGCGCATCCAGTTCGACCGCCCGATCGGCAGCTTCCAGGCGTTTCACCAGCGCGCGGCGGACGCGTACGTGAACGTCGCCGCGATCCGCCTCACGGCTTGGGAGGCGGCCTGGCATCTCGCCGACGAGCAGCCGGCGTCGCACCACGTCGCGGTCGCGAAGTTCTGGGCGGCGGAGGGCGGCCAGCTCGCCTCCTACGCCTGCCAGCACCTGCACGGCGGCATCGGCATCGACGTCGACTATCCGCTGCATCGCTATTTTCGGTGGGCGATTCAGATCGAGCACGAGCTCGGCTCCGCGAAGCACCACCTGGAGCGGCTCGGACGGAGCATCGCCGAGCACGGCTTGCCCGCAGCGTGACGCCGGTGAAAGCGAGCAGCAGGTGATCGAACGCAAGGGACCGCTACGGGGCATCAAGGTCCTCGAGCTGCCGAACATCGGACCGCTGCAGCACGCGGGCATGATGCTCGCGGATCTCGGCGCGGAGGTGCTCCGTCTCGACCGCAAGGCGCACGTCGAAACGGGAAGCGGTCTGCAGGGGCCGTACACGCCCTACTCGGTTCTCGACCGCGGGCGCCGCAGCGCCGGCATCGACCTGAAGCATCCGCTCGCGGCGGACCTGGTCGGACGCCTCGCGGAGCGTGCCGACGTCGTGGTCGAGGGCTTCCGTCCGGGCGTCGCGGAGCGGCTCGGCGTCGGGCCGGAGGTTCTCTGCGCGCGCAACCCGCGCCTCGTCTACGGACGCATGACGGGGTGGGGACAAGAGGGGCCGCTCGCGAAGGACGTCGGGCACGACATCAATTACATCGCGCTCGCCGGCGTTCTCGCGCACGTCGGGCCGCCCGGCGGCGCGCCGGTGCCGCCGCTCAACCTGGTCGGCGACTTCGGCGGCGGCTCGATGCTGCTCGTGATCGGCGTGCTCGCGGCGCTCGTCGAGCGCGGCTCGAGCGGGGAGGGTCAGGTGGTCGACGCGGCGATGGTCGACGGCAGCGCGCTCCTGATGTCGATCTTCTACGTGTTCGACCAGATCGCCCCGGGGATGTGGGGACCGCGCGGCACGAACCTGCTCGACGGCGGCGCGCACTTCTACGGCGTCTACGAGTGCAGGGACGGGACGTACGTGAGCCTCGCCGCGTTCGAGCCGCAGTTCTACGCGGCGCTCGTGCGGCGGGTGACCGATCTCGGCATCCCGGGCCTCGGAGCCGAGGACCTGCAGCTCGAGGCGCAGCAAGAACGCGCGCAGTGGCCGGTCCTCCGCGAGCGATTCGCGGCGATGTTTCGCACCCGCACGCGCGAGGAGTGGCTCGCGTTCTTCGCGGGCGACGAGATCTGCTTTGCTCCCGTGCTCACGATGGAGGAGGCGCGGCGTCACCTGCACAACGTGGCGCGCGGCACGTTCACGACGGTCGACGGCGTCGAGCAGAGCGCACCCGCGCCGCGGTTCTCCCGCACGCCGGGTGCGATCGCGCACGCGGCGCATGCGGCCGGAGCCGACACCGAGGCCGCGCTCGCGGATTGGGGAGTCGCGTCGAACGACCTCGCCGCGCTGCGCGCGGCGGGTGTGATCGCTTGAAGGAGGGAGTCATGAAGGCAGCGGTCATGCGCGCGAACGACGCGCCGCTCTCGTTCGAGGACGTGCGCCACGACGAGCCGGGGCCGGGCGAGGTCCTCGTGAAGACGGTGGCATCGGGCGTGTGCCACAGCGACCTGACGGTGATCGAGGGTGGCCTGCCCGTACCGCCGCCGACCATCCTCGGCCACGAGCCGGCGGGCATCGTCGAGGCGGTGGGGGCGGGCGTCACCGACTTCCGGGCGGGCGACCACGTGATCGGCTGCATCACCAACTGGTGCGGCGTGTGCCGGTTCTGCACCGAGGGTCGACCGTATCTCTGCCTGAAGCAGTACGCTGGCCGCCCCGGCGGCTCGAAGCCGCGGCTCTGCGACGCGCACGGCGCCGAGATCCACCAGTTCGCGAACCTCTCGTCGTTCGCGGAGCACATGCTCGTCCCCGAGCGCTCGCTGGTGAAGATTCGCGACGACATGCCGCTCGACCGCGCCTGCCTCATCGGCTGCGGCATCACGACGGGTCTCGGTGCTGCGCTCAACACCGTGCGCATCCCGGCCGGAGCGAGCGTTGCGATCGTCGGCTGCGGCGGCGTCGGTCTCGCGGCGCTGCAGGGTGCGCGCATCGTCGGCGCGGGCAAGATCGTCGCCGTCGACGCGCAGCCCTGGAAGCTCGAGCTCGCCAGGGCGCTCGGTGCCACGCACGTCGTCGATGCTTCCGCGGTCGACCCGATCCACGGGGTGCACGAGGCGACCGGCGGCGGAGCCGACTTCGTCTTCGAGTGCATCGGCCTCGTGCCGACGGTGCAGCAGTCCGTGATGATGACGGGCCGCGGCGGCACGACGGTCCTGGTCGGCGTCGTCCCCGTGCAGCAGATGGTGTCCCTCTCGGCCGCAGACATCACGCTGCAGGAAAAGAAGATCACCGGCTCGTACATGGGCTCGAACCGCTTCCGCTTCGACATGCCGCGCTACGTCGACTTCTACCTCGACGGTCGCCTCAAGCTCGACGAGATGATCTCGGCGCGCATCGGGCTGAACGAGCTGAACACGGCCTTCGACCGCATGCGCAAGGGCGAGGTGGCGCGCCAGGTGGTGGTGTTCGAGTGAGCGCGCGCGAAGCCGCGTTCGATCCGGACGCGCTGCGCGCGCGCTACCGCGAAGAGCGCGAGAAGCGGCTTCGCGGCGACGGCAACGCGCAGTACGTCGAGGTGTCCGGGCGCTTCGAGCACTTCGTCGAAGACCCTTACGTCGAGCCGGGCTTCACGCGCGCGGCGCTGACGGACGAAGTCGACGTCGCGCTGATCGGCGGCGGCTTCGGCGGGCTGCTCGCGGGCGCTCGTCTCCGGCAGGCGGGCGTCGAGAGCGTCCGCATCGTCGAGAAGGGCGGCGACTTCGGAGGCACCTGGTACTGGAACCGCTACCCGGGTGCCGCGTGCGACGTCGAGTCGTACGTCTACCTGCCGCTGCTGGAAGAGATCGGCTACGTGCCGAAGGAGAAGTACAGCCGCGCGCCGGAGATCTTCGCGTACTGCCGGAGGATCGCGGCGCGGTTCGATCTCTACCGTGACGCCTGCCTGCAGACCGAGGTCACGAGCCTCGACTGGGACGCCTGGCGAGCGCGCTGGATCGTGCGCACGAACCGCGGCGATGCCTTCGCGGCGCGCTTCGTGGCGCTCGCGAACGGCTTCCTGCAGCGCCCGAAGCTGCCCGGCATCCCCGGCATCGAGAGCTTCCGCGGGCACGCCTTCCACACGAGCCGCTGGGACTACGCCTACACCGGCGGAAACGCCGAAGGCGGCCTCGACCGGCTCGCCGACAAGCGCGTCGGCATCATCGGCACGGGCGCAACCGCCGTACAGTGCGTGCCCCACCTGGGTGCGAGCGCGAAGCACCTCTTCGTCTTCCAGCGCACGCCGTCGTCGATCGGTGTCCGGGCGAACCGTCCGACCGATCCGGCCTGGGCGGCGGGCCTCGAGCCCGGCTGGCACCAGAAGCGGATGGACAACTTCCAGACGCTCACCGCCGGAGGGTTCGCCGAGGAGGACCTCGTCGCGGACGGCTGGACCGACATCATCCGCAAGGTGCTCTTCGTCATGCAGACCGAAGAGGACGCCGATCTCTCGTCCGATGGCCTCGCGCGCAAGGTCGAGATGGCGGACTTCCTCGCCATGGAGGACATTCGTGCGCGCGTGGATTCCCTCGTGCGGGACGAGGCGACCGCGGAGGCGCTCAAGCCCTGGTACCGCCAGTTCTGCAAGCGGCCGTGCTTCCACGACGAGTACCTGCAGACGTTCAACCGCCCGAACGTCACGCTGGTCGACACGCAGGGGAAGGGTGTCGAGCGCATCACCGAGTGCTCCGTGGTCGTGGCGGGCCGCGAGTACGAGCTCGACTGCCTGATCTTCGCGACCGGCTTCGAGGTCGGCACGGAGTACGCGCGGCGCTCCGGCTTCGAGGTGCGCGGCCGCGACGGCTTGACGCTCACGGAGAAGTGGAAGGAGGGCGTGCGGACGCTGCACGGCCTCCACATCCACGGCTTCCCGAACCTCTTCATGATGAGCATCGCCCAGTCCGGGCTGACGGTGAACTTCCCGTACATGATCAACGAGCAGGCGAAGCAGGTCGCCTACTGCGTCGCCGAGGCGCTCGGGCGCGGCGTGCGCAGCTTCGAGGTCACCGCGGAGGCCGAGGCGGCCTGGGTTGCGACGGTGCTCGCGCGCGCGCAGGACCACACGTCGTTCGCCGAGCAGTGCACGCCCGGCTACTACAACAACGAGGGGCAGCTCTCCCCGCAAGCGCGGCAGAACATGTTCTTCATGGGCGGTCCGCTCGAGTTCGTCGAGATGCTCGATCGCTGGCGCGGGGACGGCCGCCTCGAAGGGCTGGCGCTCGACTTCGCGCGCGCCGGCTGACGCAACGATTCGCGATTCGCGACCCAAAGGAGACGCCGATGGCACAGCAACCCTTCGACCCGTCCCGCTACCGCTGGCGTGAGGTGACCGATCCCGCGGCACCCTACAAGATCCGCCACGACTACACGATCCTCGGCCACGACGTCGGCGCGGGCACGCTCGACATGCTGGTGCGCTGGTCGAACGACGGCGGTCACTGCCCGATCCACCGCCACGTCGGCACCACGACCATTCTCGTGCTCGCGGGCGAGCAGCATCTGTGGGATCTCGGCCCGGGCGGGGCGCGGCTGCGCCACCGCATCCGTCGCGCCGGCGACTACGGTCTCACGCGCGCCGAAGCCGAGCCGCACCTCGAGAACGGCGGGCCGACCGGCGGCCTCGTGTTCTTCGGCAACCATTCGAGCGACGGCGTGCTGTACGAGTTCTTCGACTCGGAGCTGAACCTCGTCGGCAAGGTGACGATCGCGGAGCTGGTCGACGACTGGGAGGCGAACGCCGCATGACGCAGGGCCTCGCCGGGATCCGCGTGCTCGAGCTCGCGGACCAGATCGCCGGGCCCTACTGCGGCAAGCTCCTGGTCGACGGGGGCGCGGACGTCGTCAAGGTCGAGCCGGGCGGCGGCGACTCGCTGCGCGTGTCGGGCTCGCTCTTCGCGTATCTGAACGCGGGCAAGCGCTCGGTGACCGGGGAGATCGGCGACGCGCACGTCGACGCACTGGTCGCGGAGGCGGACCTCGTGATCGCGGCGCACGGGCTCGAGACCGACGCGCCGCCGCGCGTCGACGTGGCCGCGCTGCGCGCGCGGCATCCGTCGCTCGTGGTCGCGACCATCACGCCGTACGGCACGAGCGGCCCGTGGCGCGGCCGCCGAGCGACCGAGTTCACGCTGCAGGCGGAGTCGGGATCGCTCGGCATGCGCGGCGTGATGGGGCGCGAGCCGTTCCAGGCGGGTGGGCGCGTCGCAGAGTGGGGCGCCGGCGTCTATGCGGCAGCCGGATCGCTGCCTGCCGTGCTGCGTGCACGAGCGGGCGGTAGCGGAGAGCACGTCGACGTCTCGATGCTCGAGGTATCGAACTTCGTCTTCACGAACTTCTCCGAGACGATGAACCGGCTGATGAACGGCAGCGCTGGGGAGCCGCAGCACGCGTTCCTCGCGCCGACGGTCGAGACGCCGTCGATCGAGCCGGCCGCGGACGGCTACGTCGGTTTCTGCACCAACGCGAAGCAGCAGTTCCTCGACTTCCTGCTGCTGATCGAGCGCCCCGACCTGCAGGAGGACGAGGTGCTCGGGCAGTTCGCCGGGCGGATCATGCGCTTCGACGAGTGGAACGGGATCATGCGCGCCTGGCTCGCGGACAAGGCCGCGGCCGAGGTCATCGAGCGCGCGTCGGCGCTGCGCATCCCGGTCGCCCCGGTGGGCAACGGCCGGACCGTCCTCGAGCACGAGCAGCTCGCCGCGCGCCGGGTGTTCGTCCCGGACGCGGCCGGACGCTTTCGGCAGCCGCGACGCTCGTACCGCATCGACGAAGCGGACCCGCCGCCACCCGCGCCCGTCCCCGCGCTCGGCGAGCACGCGACCGCGGCGTCGTTTCCGTCCCGGATCGCGACCGTGGAGCCGCCCGTGGCGCCGGGCGCGCTGCCGCTCGCCGGGCTCCGCGTGCTCGACCTAACCGCGTGGTGGGCCGGTCCCGCCGCTTCGCACCTGCTCGGCTGTCTCGGCGCCGAGGTGATCCATGTCGAGTCCACCGGACACCCCGACGGAGTTCGCATGATCGGCGGGATGATGGCGGCGCACTACGCCGACTGGTGGGAAGCCGCGCCGCACTTCCTGCAGACCAACGCGAACAAGCTCGGCGTCACGATCGATCTCGCGAAGCCGCGCGGCCGGTCGCTGGTGGAGGACCTGATCCGTCGTTGCGACGCGGTGTTCGAGAACTTCACGCCGCGCGTGCTCGACGGCTTCGGCCTCGGCTGGACGCGCGTGCGCGAGCTGAACCCGCGCGCGTTTCTGGTGCGCATGCCGGCCTTCGGGCTGGACGGTCCCTGGCGGGACCACACCGGCTTCGCGCAGACCATGGAGCAGATGTCCGGGCTCGCGTGGGTGACCGGGCACCGCGACGACCAGCCGCGCATCCCGCGCGGTCCGTGCGATCCGCTCGCCGGCATGCACGCGGCATTCGCCTTCCTCGTCGCGTGGCGCGCGGCCGCGAGCGACGGCCGCGGCCGCCACGTCGAGAGCACGATGGTCGAGAGTGCGCTCGCCGTGGCGGCGGAGCAGGTCGTCGAGTGGACCGCGCGGGGGGTGCTGCTGGAGCGCGACGGCAACCGCTCGGCGCTCGCGGCCCCGCAGGGCTTGTATCTGTGCGCGGAGGGGCAGACGGGCGAGTCGGGGCTCGACGGCTGGCTCGCGCTGTCGGTCGCGAGCGACGCAGAGTGGCGTGCGTTGCGCGCCGTGCTCGGCGATCCGGCGTGGGCGCGCTATCCCGGTCTGGACACATTGGCGGGCCGCCGGGCGTCGCACGATGCGATCGACGCGCAGCTTCGCGCGTGGACCGCGACACGCGAGCGCGCAGCGCTGGTCGCGGAGCTGCGCGCGCACGGCATCCCCGCGTCCGAGGTCGCCAACCCGTGCCGGCTCGCGCAGTCGAACCCGCAGCTGCAGTCTCGTCGCTACTTCGAGACACCCGTACACCCGGTCGTGGGCGCGATGCCCATACCGGGTCTGCCGTTTCGCAGCGAGCACGTCGCGCGCTGGGTCCGCACACCGGCGCCGACCATCGGCGAGCACAACGCGCGCGTGCTCGGCGGACTGCTCGGGCTCGATGCGGACGAGCTACGCGCGCTCGAGGCGGAGGGCGTGATCGGAAGCCGGCCGCGCGGACTCTGATCGGGCGAAGGAGAAGAAGGAGAAGAAGGAGAAGAATCGATGTCGAGGCGCGCCTGCACGAACGAAGACGGAACCGTCCGGGCGGAGATCCTGGCGGCACGAGAGGCGTTCCGCGCCGCCGAGGTACGGGCCCGCGCCATCGACGAGGACGCGCGACGCTGGTCTACCCCAAGAGCCATCTGTGGAAAGACGTGCCCTCGGCCGAGATCGACGTCGAGAAGATGGTCCCGGCGGTGATGCCAGCCGGCTCCGCCGTGTTCTTCGTCGGAACGCTGTGGCACTGCGCCGGCGCCAATCGCACCGATCGCCCACGGCTGGCCGCGACGACGCAGTACTGCGAGCCGTGGGCGCGCCAGCAGGAGAACTACAGTCTGGCGATCTCACGAGAGCGCGCCCGGCAGTGCAGCGAGAAGATCCAGTCTCTCCTCGGCTACAGCATGCTCTTCCCGTTCATCGGCTTCGTCGATGGACGCGATCCGATCCGGGTGCTGCAAGACCGTCCCCGCGCGGCCGCCGCTCGTGAGCCCGCGCCGGCCTCCGCGGGGAAGGAAGGAACACAGACATGAGCACGAATCCCGAGATGTCCGAGGTCGATCTTACTCGACTCGACCTCATGGACAGCCGGCTCGTTCGAGAGGGCTTCCCTCATGCCGTCTTCGCCCGGCTCCGGAAGGAGGCCCCCGTCTGGTGGCAGCCCATTCGGGCCGCGGACCGGCGGTGCATCGACCCCGGCTTCTGGGTCCTCTCGAAGTACGACGACGTCCAGGAAGTGAGCCGCGACGCCGAGCTCTTCTGCTCGATCGACGGCCCGACGATCGGCCACGTCCCCGGCATGGAGGGGACGATGCTCGTCACGATGGACGGCGAGCAGCACACGCGCCAGCGCAAGATCATCAGCTCGGGATTCACGCCTCGCATGGTGGGGCGACTCGAGGATCAGGCGCGGAGATGGGCCGGCAAGATCGTCGACGACGCTCTCGCTCGCGGCCGCGTCGAGTTCGTGCAGGAGGTCGCCTACCAGCTTCCGATGCACATGATCGCCGACATCGTCGGCATCCCGCTCGCGGACCGGAAGTCCTTGTTCGACCTCGCGACCCGTGTCCTGAATCCCGGAGACCCCGACGATCCCGAGACGCCCGCCAGGCACGCCGCCTCGCAGGTCGAGATGTTCGACTACGCCCAGAAGCTCGTGCAGAAGAAGCGCGAGGACCCGCAGGACGACGTCTGGACCGTCATCTCGAACGCCGAGGTCGAAACCGAGGACGGACGCACCGCCAGACTGAGCGAAACCGAGCTCAACTTCTTCTTCTTCCTGCTCACGCTGGCCGGCAGCGAGACGACCCGCAACGCCATCTCGCATGGGCTGATTGCACTCCTCGACCATCCCGATCAGCTCGAGACGCTGCGCCGCGATCCCGACGCGATGCGCCCCGCGGTCGAGGAGATCCTTCGCTGGTCTTCTCCGGTGGCGTACTTCGCCCGTCGCGCGACGCGGGACACGGAGATCCGCGGCGTGAAGATCTCCGAGGGCGACCGCGTGACGCTGTGGTACCCGTCCGCCAACCGCGACGAAGAGGTCTTCGAAGACCCGTTCCGCTTCGACATCGGCCGCGCGCCGAACCACCACGTGGCCTTCGGCGGCGGCGGGGCACACTTCTGTCTCGGCGCGAACCTCGCCCGGCGTGAGATCGCGATCTTGTTCGAGGAGCTGCTCGCGCGCGCCAAGGAGATCGAGATCCTCGAGCGGCCGAAGTTCGGCGTGCTGGGGATCCTGAATCCCATCCTCGTCATCCCGAGCGAGATCCAGGTCCGGATCGCTTGATCGTCATGGCGGAGGGGGAGAGATGCGTTTCGTCGTGATCGGCGCCGGCATGTCCGGCATCCTCGCCGCGATCCGGCTGCGCGAAGCCGGCTACGACGACGTCGTCGTCTACGAGAAGGCCGATCGTCCGGGCGGGACGTGGCGCGAGAATACCTACCCGGGGCTGTCGTGCGACGTGCCCTCACACTTCTACAGCTACTCGTTCGCGCTCAATCCGGACTGGAGCCGGCGGTACTCGCCGGGTGCCGAGATCCAGGCGTACTTCACCGGCGTCGCGAAGCGCTACGGCGTGACCGATCGCACGCGCTTCGGGAAGGAGATCGTGCGCTGCGCCTTCGAGGACGGGCGCTGGCACCTCACGGCGAACGACGGTGCGACCGACGTCGCCGACGTCGTGATCGCCGCGACCGGGGTCCTGCACCACCCGAAGATGCCGGAGATCGAGGGCCTCGAGACGTTTGCCGGCGCTGCCTTCCACAGCGCGCGCTGGGACCACTCCGTGCCGATCGACGGCCGCCGCGTCGGCGTGGTCGGCACGGGCTCGTCGGCGGTGCAGATCGTGACCGCGATCACCGATCGGGTCGGCCAGCTGGTGCTCTTCCAGCGCACCCCGCAGTGGATCATGCCGGCGCAGAATCCCGCCTACGGCGACGAGGAGAAGGCGAGCTTCCGCGCGCACCCGGAGGCGATGGAGGAGATCCGCCGCGCGACGGCGCAGCAGTTCTGCGACGGGTTCGCCAACATCGTCGGCGAAACCGACTCTCCGATCCTGCAGGCGATGCACGACATGTGCGTGGCGCACCTCGAGTCGAGCGTGCACGACCCGGAGCTCCGCGAGAAGCTCCGGCCGAGCTATCGCGCCGCGTGCAAGCGCCTGGTGATCGCGGACGGATTCTACGAGGCGATCCAGCGCCCGAACGCGCGCCTCGTGACCGACGGCGTCGCGCGCGTCGAGCCCGCAGGCGTGCGCACGAAGGACGGCACGCTGTACCCGCTCGACGTGCTGGTGCTCGCGACCGGCTTCCAGGTCGACTGGTTCGTGCGGCCCATGCAGGTCACGGGCCGGGGCGGCGTCCGGCTCGACGACCTCTGGGCGCACGGCGCGACCGCGTACCTGTCGATGACCGTGCCCGGCTTCCCGAACTTCTTCATGCTGAACGGGCCGAACGGACCGGTCGGCAACTTCTCGCTGATCGAGGTCGCCGAGCTGCAGTTCGACTACGTGCTGAAGCTCGTCGACGAGCTGCGCCGCGGCGCGTGCCGCGAGCTGGCCCCTTCGGCCGAGGCGATGGCGCGCTTCGACGCCGAGCGACGCGAGGCCGCGAAGAAGACCATCTGGAACACGGGCTGCCGGAGCTGGTACCTGGACGAGACTGGACTCCCGACGGCATGGCCGTTCACCTTCGACCGCTTTCGCAACGAGATGGCCGCGCCGCGGCTCGAGGACTACGAGCGGCGGTGAGCTCGGGCGGAGCCCGAGCGGGCGCTGGCGCTCGGCGGAGAGCTCGTGGACCTCGCCGCGCCGCTCGGCTTCCCCATGTTCGCCGGTGTGGGGGAGGTTTCTCCGCGGGTGTGCACGCGCCGACGGGGGCCATCTCGAGACGGGAATCGCCGAGATGGAGTACGCGCTCGGCGAGCTGGCAAAAGTCGCCGTCGGGATCGGAGCGCCCGGCTTCCTCGTGGTGCTAGGAGTAGATCCCGTCGGGGATGCGCAGCACGCGATTGAAGAACCGCACCATCAGCGGATGCGTGAAGAGGAACCGCTTCGACCAGAGCGGCGAATGCCACTGGTCGGGCGGCAGCTTCCCGTCGAGAATCTCCGCGACCGCGGTCGCACCGTGGCGCGAGAGCGTGTCGAGAATGCGCTCACCGAGCTCGGGCGAGGCGGCGCCGGGCGCGCCCGCGTACGTCTCGGCGCGGAAGAAGCGCAGCGCCGCCTGGAACGCCTTGACCATCGCGAGCACGCCTGCGGGCTTGCCGCGCTCGATCGCGGGAGGCTTCTCGCCGCGCTCTCCGAGCCAGATGTCGACGGTGCGGCGCGGCAGCCCGGCGTAGTCGCGCTCGATCCACTCCGGGTGGAGCGCGAGGAGCTGCGAGGTCTCGACGAGGCCGCCGTGCGTGTCGCCTCGGAGGTTCTCGCGCTCGACGCCCGGCAGATCGCCCAACGTCTCGTAGAGCTCCGAGCCCCCGCCCGTGAGCCGGCTCACGAGGACCGAAAACACGCACACCATGCGGATGCCGCGCTCGCGCGTGACGCGGTCGCAGGCCTTCTCGATCGCGAGGAAGTGGCGCGGGCTTCCATGGAAGTTCGACACGAGCACGTTGCGAAAGCCCTGCGCCGCGAGCGAGCGCCCGAGATCCGTGAGGACCGCGACGGTCGTCTGCGGCTGGAAGAAGAGCGAGCCCGCGTGCGGCAGCGTGTCGGTCGCCGCGTACACGTAGGGCAGCTCGAGGAACGTTCGCTTCCGATGCCGCTCCGGAAGGTGCGGGAGCATGCGCCGCAGGAGACCTTGTCCCTGCAGCGCGTCGGCGCCGAGCGGAAGGTGCGGGCCGTGCACCTCGAGCGGCGAGCACGTGACGAGGACGACGGTCTCCGCGCGATCGAGCTCGTCGAAGCGCCGCTTCGTCAACATCTCCCAGCGGAGGAGGGTCGGGCCGGCTTCTTCCTCGGACATCGGTCGGTCGGACATCGCTCGCGCTCGTACCATCCGCGCTGCGCGCAAAAAAGAAGCCCGAGGGACCCTAGCGGGCCTCTCGGGCTTCCGGTGGCACGACCTACGTCGCGCCGTCCCAGCTTAGAACCGGGAACGATTCAAACTCGGCGATGGTTTCGCCGAGTCGGTTGTTCCGGCGCCGCCGTCGCATCGCCTGTCGACGGCGCCCTTACTGGCCCGGTGGCGTCTCCATTCGGTCCTCCGGTTTGCTGCTCCGGCCTTGCTGCCCGCCGACTCCACGCTGGAGCGGGCGACCAGTTCCCTGTGGGACGATTTCCGTTCTCCTTTGCTGCTTCGAGCATGCGCCTCTTCGCCGGGCTCTGTCAATGCCGGAGTACGACGCGGATCGACCGTCGTCAGGCCATCAAGCCCCAGAACTGCGCGGCGTTCGTGCACACGATCTTGTTGCGCTCCTCCGCCGGAACGTCGGAGAGCATCTCGTCGATCGTCTTCCGCGAGTACGGCCAGTCGTTCCCGTGGTGCGGGAAGTCGGTCGACCACGCGATGTTGTCGATGCCGATCTGGTGGCGAACGCTGATGCCGCTCCGATCGACGATGAACGTCGCGAGCCAGTGGTCGCGGAAGTAGTCGCTCGGGACCTTTTTAAGCTTGACGCCTGCCCAGTGGCGATTCCGCCAGTAGCGGTCGTCCGTCATCTCGAGGAAGTGCGGGATCCAGCCGATGCCGATCTCGACGCCGGCCATGCGAAGCTTCGGGAACCGGTCGAAGACGCCCTGGAAGATCATCTCCGTGATGAGCGGCATCGTGTAGGAGAAGGCCGTCGCGCCGATCGCGACCGCGGCCGACTTCGACGGCACGATCTTCGTCGTGCTCGCCGCGAGGAGCAGATGGATGCTCACCGGCATGTCGAGCTGCGCGGCGGTGTCCCAGAACGGATCGTCCGCGGCCGAGAGGTTGTCGCCGCCCGAAGGCCAAGCCGAGATCGCGACGCCGCGAAAGCCTTCCTTCTTCGCGCGCTGCAGCTCGGAGACGGACGTCTCGATGCCGACGTTCGGCATCTGAAAGATGCCGATCAGACGGTCGGGATCGGGCGCGCAGAAGCCGTCCTTCAGCCAGCGATTGTACGCGCGGATGCCGGCGAGGTGCGCTTCCGTGTCCTTGTTCTTCATGAACGTCAGCATCGCGCGCTGCGGCGGGTAGAGCATCTCCGCGTCGACGCCGTCCTCGTCCATGATCTTCAGGCGCTCGGCGCCGTCGTGACACGAAGGGTGGATGTCGCGGCCGTACTTCTTGCCGGTCCACTTGAGCTCTTCCGGACGCGTGCCGACGCAGGTGACGAGGCCGAGCGGCTCGGCCGTCGCGGCGCCCATGTAGACCCACGCGTCGCCGCCTTCGCCGTCGTCGACGAGCTTCGGCGCGGTGTCGATGTACTTCTTCTCGAGCCACTTGTCCCAGAGATCGGGCGGCTCGACGGTGTGCGAGTCGGCGGAGATGATGCGGTACTCGCGTTTCGTCGTGGACTTCATGCTGACTCCTTCCTGTGCGTCGCCGTCAGGCGAGCCCGTAGAGGCGAACCGCGTTCCCCGCGCACATCTTGCGGCGCTCGTCGGCCGGCACGCCTTCGAACATCTCGTCGACGACCGCGCGCGAGCGCGGCCAGTCGCAGCCATGGTGCGGATAGTCGGACGACCACATCAAGTTCCCGACGCCGAGAGCGTGGCGGTTCTTCACGGCGTAGTGGTCGATCATGAACGTCGAGAGCCAGTTGCGGCGGTAGTACTCGCTCGGCTTGTGGCGGAGCTTCACGGGAAGCCAGGAGCGGTTCCGCTCCCAGCGGTCGTCGAGCTGCTCGAGGAGGTACGGAAGCCATCCGGACCCGGCCTCGACCATGACCCACGCCAGATCGGGGAAGCGATCGTGGACGCCCGACTCGATGATCTCCGAGAGCTGCACGATCATGTCGGCCGCGCCGACGCTCGCGAGGCCCGTCAAGTCGCCGCCGCGTACGCCCTTCGGCTTCGGCTTCTGGATGCTCTTCATGATGCGCACGTGGAAGTGCACCGGTACGCGGTTCGCCTGCGCGGCTTCCCAGAAGCGGTCGTCCTCGGGTCGCACCCGGTCACCGACGCTCGGCAGGGTGTTCAGCCACACGCCGCGGAAGCCGAGCTTCAGGCACCGCTCCATCTCGGCGATCGCCGCTTCGACGCCGAGCGCGGGAAGGCAGGCGAGACCGACGAGGCGGGTCGGGTCGACGCTGACGATCTCCTGCGCGAGCCAGTCGTTGTACGCGCGCACGCCCGCGAGGTGGAACTCGGGATCCTCGTCCGAGTAGAAGTGGCTCATCATGCGCGCCGAGCCGAAGAGGACCTCCGCGTCGACGCCGTCCTGATCCTGCTCGTCGAGGCGGGGCTCGCCGCGAAAGTTCCCCTGGTTCGCTGCGGCGAAGGTGACGCCCGTCCAGCGGATGTCGTCGTGCGCGCGACCGGCGGAGGCGTAGATGCCGATCGGCGCGGGAGCGGTCCCGGGACCGAACTGCCAGGCCTCGCCGCCTTCGCCGTCCGGCACCACGGTCGGGACCTTGGAGTGGAACCGCTTCTCCATGTAGGTGGTCCAGATGTGCGGCGGCTCCAGAACGTGGGAGTCCGCCGAGACGAGCTGATAGTCGCGTGCCATCGATCGACCCTTTTTCCCGATCTACTTCGCAGTCGCTACTGGATCCGGCTCCGGATCCGAAGCCTTGACTTAATCCGTTAGCGGATTATGCGAATTCGCGATGGCGCGCAAGCCCCTCGAGCCTCCTCCCGTCGCAGCGCTCGCTGCAGCGCCGGTACGCGTGCCGAAGGCGGCGCAGCTCATCGCGAACTCGATCCGGGAGCAAATCGCGAGCGGCGCTCTCAGCGCCGGGAGCCCGCTTCCGAACGAGACGGACCTGATGGCGCACTTCGCGGTCGCGCGTCCCACCGCTCGCGAGGCGCTCCGCATCCTCGAAGCGGAAGGTTTGCTCGAGATCGTGCGTGGCGCCCACGGCGGCGCACGCGTCCGCACGCCGGACGTCGGTGCGGCGGCGCGTCACTGTGCCGTTCTCTTGCAGCTCCAGGGTACCACGGCGGCGGAGGTCTACGAGGTGCGCCTGATGCTCGAGCCGACCGCCGCGCGGCTCGCCGCGGAGCGCGCGCCGCGTGAAGCGGCGGACATCCTCGATGCGTTGATCGCCGAGGAGGAGCGCGCCGTCGAGGAGACGACCTCGCTCGCTTCGCTGACGATCCGGTTCCAGGAGACTCTCGTCGACGTCGCGGGGAACCCGACGCTCGCGCTCCTCGTGCGGCTCCTGCACGACCTCGCTTCGCGTCAGACCTCGGCGCGAATTCGTCCCGACCTCGACGAGGCGACGCGCATCCGACTGCGCAGACGCCTGATCCGAGCGCAACGCGCGGTCGTCGCGGCGATCCGCGAGGGACGCGGTGAGGACGCGGAATCGGAGTGGCGCCGCTTTCTATCGGGCGTCCGCGACGAGCTTCTCGGGGGCCGGGACTCCCGCGTCGGGCTCGCGCCGCGCGAGCCACGCAGCTCCACGCGCCGCGGCGTCGGCTGATCGCGCGTCGGCGGTGGAAGCACCTCTCAGCTGGTGACGGTCGTCCCGTCGAACTTCTGGAAGGTGAACCCGCCGAACGGCTCGTTGTACGCGTGCGCCATGTCCCCGAGGATCGAGATCGAGGTCGCTTCGCCGAGAGCATTCCCCTGCACGACGTCGCTCCGCCAGTGGATCCCTGCGGTGGCGCGCGCGATGCCGATGTTGAAGGCGAGCTTGTTCAGCTCTCCACCGACGGTCAGCGGCGGGCCGGAGTAGGTCTGCAGGCCGATGCCGGACGGGCTCGGCTCGACTGCGTTCGGGAACTCGAAGTCGGGGTCGAAGAGCGCCTTCAGCATCGTCACCGTCGAGCCCGAGCCGACGGAGTGTCCCGACGGGTACGCGCCGTGCGTGGGCGAGCCGTCCGGATAGGCCTGGGCGCAGAGATAGGAGCCGTAGAGGCTGAAGGTCCTTGCGAGCGCTTCGGTGTTCAACACGTCGGGATGCAGCGGATAGTCGAACGCTCCGACGAGGTGGTTGTGCACGCGTCCGGCGAACTCCTCGGGCCGGAGCGAGCGATGGATCCGCCACTTCTGGAACCATCCGGCTTCGTGCGCGGGACGCGAAGCGCGTCCGACGAGGTCGAACCACTCGACCGGGCCGAAGGTCGTGAAGGCGTCCTGGTTCGTGATCAGGTCGACGTAGGGGCTCTCGGGATTGAGCGGGGCTCCGATCTGGAGGAGGACCGAGAGCGCGTGGTAGCCCGCCTGCAGCGGCGGATCGGTGTCGACCCACGCGGCGAGATCGCGGATGTTCCGCAGGTAGTAGAAGTTCGCGTCGTACGCGCGCGCGCCGAACGGCGCGCCGCTTTGCCGCGCGAGCCATTCGTCGTAGTTCGTCAAGTAGTCCACTCCCGGAACGAACGTGCGCACACGCTGCGTGTTGATCTGTGCGCCGAAGGCGAGGTTGTGCAGGAGGAACTGGGAGACGAACGGGCCGTCGGTGCAGCCCTCGTACGGTCCGCGGAAGATCGTTTGCGGCGTCACGGCGCCGCCCTGCTTCGGACCGCGGTAGTCGCTCAGCTTCGAGAGGTCGGCACACGCCTCCGCGATCGCCGGCTCGGTGTCGTAGTGCAGGAAGGGAACGTCGCGGAGCAGCGAGGCCCAGTAGATCTCGACCATCTCCGCCGCGCGCCAGGCGCTCGCGAACGACGGCGCCGGCGGAACGATCGTCTGGTTCGAGTCGTATCCGCAAAACTCGAGCGAGAGCGCTCCCTGCGGGTTGCGGATCTTCTGTGCTCCGCCGAGAGGAATCGCCGCGAAGTCTTCGACTCTCCCGCTCGTGCAGGCGTCGACCAGAGCGCGGAACGCGTCGGGATCCGGATGCCCGAGATCGTCGTGCGGCAGCCCCTTGCTGAAGTTTGCCCAGCCGTCGGGGTAGAGAAGCTCGTCGTCGTTCGCGAGCGGCGTCTCGATCGGGAGCTCCGACCAGTGGCGGGCGCGCTCTTCACGGAGGCGATACGCGCGCCGACGGCGCGCGCGCAGCGTCGCCTGGTCGAGCGGCGCGAAGGTTCCCTGCTCGGGCTCGACGGTCGGGATGCTCGGGCGGCGCTTCGAGATCTTGACGCGCGTAGCGGCCTCCGCCTTCGCAGAGCGGACGAGCGGCTCGATGCCGACGGCGGCGGCGGTCGTGGCCGTCGCGATCGTTCCGGCGGCCTGGAGGAAGCGCCGGCGCGAAACCCGGGAAGGCGCTTCCGTGGCCGTTTCGGCCCGAGTCGTCGACTTTTTCTGCTTGCTGGGCATGGAGAAATCTCCAGGTATCGTGCGTGGAAAGCGCCGAGTCTACTCGCGCCGTCCGATGTCCGGCAAGTGAACTCCCGACAGTGAACTCTCGACAGTGAACTCCCGACAGTGAACTCTCGACAGTGAACTCTCGAAGATCGAACTTCCTCGGCATTCGAGGTCTGCCGTGCGGGCGAGCATTGCACTGGCCACCCCGGCCGTGGAATTTGGCCTTTCGGATCAGGCCCGTGGCCGGGCACGGGGTCGGGGAGGGGACGATGCGGAACGAGGGGAAGGTGGGCTCGTGGTACCGGAGCGGCGCTCGTGCTTCGTGGTCCGCTTTGCTCCTCGCTGTCGCCACGGCGAGCGGCTGCGGGGGCGGGACGGAAGGCTCGGGCGAGTACGCCTGGCTGCAGCTCGGCGAGGGCGGAGAGCGGATCGCTCGCGCGATCACGCACGAGGTCCTCTGTCCCGTCCTCGCGGTCGACGGCCAGACGGTGCCGATGCAGGTGCGCGCGAAGCCGTCCCCGCCGGCATTTCCTGTCTTGACGTGCGAGGCCACGATCCCGCCCGGCGCGACGAGCGCTTCGATCGCGGGCGGCGACCTTCCCCTGCCTCGCGACGTCACCGAGCGCTTCGCCGTGATCGGCGACACCGGCTGCCGCATCGAGGAGGGGCACGCGACGCAGGACTGCAACGATCCCGATGCCTGGCCGTTCGCCGGTCTCGCGCAGGTCGTCGCGGAGCTCGTGTCGTGGTTCACCGGTGAGCCGCGGCGAGGCGACTTCTCGAGCCTCGCGCAGTCGATCGCCGAGCTCGATCCGGACCTGATCGTCCACGTCGGCGACTACCTCTACCGCGAGTCGCCGTGTCCGGAGGGCGACGCCGGCTGCGCGGGGAGCCCGTACGGGTACACGTGGGACACGATCGAGGCGGACTTCTTCGCGCCCGCGGCGCCGCTCTTCAGCGCGGCACCGCTCGTCCTGACACGGGGCAATCACGAGTCGTGCTCGCGGGCGGGCGCGGTCTGGTTCCGCTTCCTCGACACGCGGCCGATCGAGCCGGAGTGCGCGGACTACACGCAGCCGTACGCGGTCGACGTCGGCGGGCTGCCGTTCGTCGTGTTCGACTCGAGCGCCGCTTCGGACACCTCCGTCGATCCGACGCAGGTGCAGCACTACTCCGAGCAGTTCGAACGGGTCCGGAACATCGCGGGATCGCGCTCGTTCCTCGTGACGCACCGTCCGATGTGGGTCTTCGGACACGCGGGCGAGCAGGACGGGCAGGAGGTCCTGTTCATCGACAACGAGACGCTGCAGGCCGCTTCGGACAACGAGCTTCCGGCGGGCATCCAGATGGTGCTCTCGGGCCACGTCCATCTCTTCCAGCTCCTCGGCTTCGACATCGCTCGTCCGCCGCAGCTCGTCGTCGGCAACAGTGGCACGGACCTCGACCCGGCGGTCACGACACCGCTCGCGGGGCTCGAGATGGCGGGGGCGACCGTCGCGGTCGGCGACACTCTCGACGAGTTCGGCTTCGCGACGCTCGAAGCGCAGGGCGCGGGCTGGCACCTGACCTGGCGCGACATGGAGGGTGGGTTTCTCGGGACGTGCACGGTCGCCCAGGGTCAGGTGACCTGCCCCTGATACGGGCGCGACGGTGGACACCGGGCGCGCGGTAGGAGCATCTCACTCCGGGAGGAGCCCCGGATGTCCGAGCTGCCGATCGTCGAGCCGAAGGACGAGTACAACCAGAAGCTGATCGAGAACGTCCATCCCTCGACGTGGACGAATCCGACGCCCTCGGGCGCGTACAACCTCGTCGTGGTCGGTGCGGGTACCGCGGGCCTGATCACCGCGGCGATCGCGGCGGGGCTCGGCGCGAAGGTCGCGCTGATCGAGCGCCACTACTTCGGCGGCGATTGCCTGAACGTCGGCTGCGTCCCGTCGAAGGGCATGATCCGCGCCGCGCGCATGGTCGCCGAGGCGAACCGCGCCGCACACGAGATCGGCCTCCACCTCGCTCCGGACGCGAAGCCCGACTTCGGCGCGGCCATGCGGCGCATGCGCCGCGTCCGCGCGCAGATCAGCGACGACGATTCCCTGCGGCGCTACCGCGACGAGCTCGGGGTCGAGGCGTACGTCGGCGAAGCACGCTTTCTCGGACCCGACACGGTCGACGTCGCCGGGACGACCCTCCGGTTCAAGCGCGCGGTGATCGCGACGGGCGCGCGCGCTTCGCAGCCGCCGATCGACGGTCTCGCTGCCGCGGGATACTTGACGAACGAGACGGTGTTCAATCTCACCGAGCCTCCGCGTCGTCTCGGCGTGATCGGCGCAGGGCCGATCGGCTGCGAGCTCGCCCAGGCGTTCCGCCGCCTGGGCTCGGACGTCGTGGTGATGCACGCGGACGAGCACATCCTGCCGCGCGAGGACGCGGACGCCGCCGAGATCGTGCAGCGACGCTTCGCCGAGGAGGGGATTCTCCTGCGGCACGCCTGCGAGATCCGCCGCGTCGAGCGACGGCCCGACGGCAAGGTGCTGCACGTCGCCCGCAAGGGCGGCGGCGCCGAGACGGAGGAGGTCGTCGTCGACGAGATCCTGATCGGCGTCGGCCGCACGCCGAACGTCGAGGGGCTCGGTCTCGAGGCGGCCGGCGTCCGCTACGACGCGAGCGGTGTCGAGGTGAACGACTTCCTCCAGACCACGAACCCGAGCATCTTCGCGGCCGGCGACATCTGCATGCGCTGGAAGTTCACGCACGCGGCCGATGCCGCGGCGAAGATCGTCGTGCAGAACGCGCTGTTCTCGATCGGCTCGGTCGGGAAGAAGAAGCTGTCCGCACTCGTGATGCCGTGGTGCACGTACACCGATCCCGAGATCGCGCACGTCGGGATGTACGAGGCGGATGCGAAGCGGGCGGGAATCGAGGTGACGACCTACCAGGTTCCTCTCGAGCAGGTGAACCGCGCCGTCGTCGACGGCGAGGAGGACGGCTTCGTCAAGGTCCACGTCAAGAAAGGAACGGACGAGATCGTCGGGGCGACGATCGTCGCGACGAACGCCGGCGAGATGCTCAGCGAGGTGACGCTCGCGATCGTCGGCAAGCTCGGGCTCGGCAAGCTCGGCGAAGTGATCCACCCGTATCCGACGCAGGCGGAGGGCATCAAACGTGTCGCCGGGCTGTACACGCGGCAGCGGCTCACGCCGTCGCTGAAGCGCTGGTTCGAGCGCTGGATGGCTTTCCGCCGGCGCTGAGAGGTCCGCCGGCGCTTCAGCCGAAGAGAACCCGCAGGCCGAGCGAGAGCAGCAACGCGTCGAAGTTCCCGTCGAGGTCGACTCCGTCGGGAAGCTCGAGCACGTGGCCGCGCGAGATCGTGTACTTCGCCTCGACGCCCACGGCGGCGTTGCTCGCGAAGAAGTACTCGACGCCCGCCCCGAGCCCTCCGATCGCGGGCACGTCGCGGCTATCGAGGTCGAACCCGTTTTCGCTCTTGTCGTGATTCCGACCGGAACGCTGCCGGTCGCGGATACGAGCGGCTCTTCGTCGGGAAGCGAATCGTCGGGCGCCTCACTCGACCGTGACGGACTTCGCGAGGTTGCGCGGCTGGTCGACGTCGCGGCCGAGAGCGATCGCGCATTCGTAGGCAAGGAGCTGCGTCGGCACCGTCATCAGGATCGGGTCGAGGACCGGCTCGGAGCGTGGCACGACGATCACGTCGTCCGCGAGCGCGTGGAGGCGAGCGTCGCCGTTGTGCGCGATCGCGATCACCGGCCCGCGGCGCGCGCGGATCTCTTCGAGCGACGAAAGCGACTTCTCGAAGAGATCATCGTTCGGGACGATCGCAACCGTCGGCGTCTCCGGCGACACGAGGGCCAGCGGGCCGTGCTTCAGCTCCGAAGCGGGGTAGGCCTCCGCGTGGATGTAGGAGATCTCCTTCAGCTTCTGCGCCCCCTCGAGAGCAACGCCGTAGCCCGCGGCGCGGCCGATGAAGAACGCGTCGTTCCGGTCCTTCAACCGCTCGGCGACGGCGCGGATCTGGTCCGTCGCTGTGAGGATGGTGCGAATCTGCTCGGGGAGGCGCTCGAGCGCGTCGAGGATGCGCTTCCCGTCCGACGGCGAGAGGTCGCGGATCCGGCCGAGGTGGAGCGCGAGAAGCGCCACGCACACGAGCGTGCAGGTGAACGCCTTCGTCGAGGCGACGGCGACCTCCGGCCCCGCGTGCATGTAGATGCCGCCGTCGCACTCGCGGGCGATCGTGCTGCCGACGACGTTCACGATACCGAGCACGCGGCCGCCCTTGCGGCGCACCTCGCGGACCGCCGCGAGCGTGTCCGCGGTCTCGCCGGACTGGCTGATCGCGACGTAGAGGGTGTCCTTCTCGATGACCGGGCTCCGGTAGCGGAACTCGGAAGCCGCCTCTGCGTCGGTCGGGATGCGCGTCAGCCGCTCGAGCATGTGCGCGCCGACGAGGCCCGCATAGTAGGCCGAGCCGCAGCCGAGGAGCTTGATCCGCCGCACCTCGAGCAGATCGCGGGCCGAGAGGTTCAGGCCGCCGAGGTGCGCGATGCCGAAGCGCGCGTCGAGCCGGCCGCGCAGCGACCGCTCGACGGCTTCGGGCTGCTCCTCGATCTCCTTCCGCATGAAGTGCTCGTGCGCGCCGCGATCGTAGAGCTCGACCTTCCACGGGATCGGAGTGGCGCTCTTCTCGATCGGCTCGGCTTCGAGCGTCGTCGTCGAGAAGCCGCTCGCGCGGATCGAGACGACCTCGCGGTCGTCGAGGTAGACGACGCGCTCGGCGTGGCGCACGAGTGCCGCGACGTCCGAAGCGACGAGCATCTCGCGCTCGCCGATGCCGAGGACGACGGGGCTGCCGTTGCGTGCCGCGACGATTCGATCGGGGAAGCGCTCGTCGACGACGACGAGCCCGTACGTCCCTTCGATCGCACCGAGCGCGCGGCGCACCGACTCCTCGAGGTCGGCGCCGCCCGCCGAAGCGATCAGGTGCGCGAGGACTTCCGTATCGGTGTCGGAGCGAAGCTCGTGCCCCGCGGCGAGAAGGCGCGCGCGGAGCTCCGCTCCGTTTTCGATGATGCCGTTGTGCACGACGGCGATGCGGCCCGTGCAGTCGGTGTGCGGGTGCGCGTTCCGGTCGCTCGGCTCGCCGTGCGTCGCCCAGCGCGTGTGCGCGATCCCGGTCGTCGCCTTGAGACGCTTCGGAAGACGCGTCTCGAGCTGCTGGATCTTGCCCTCCGCCTTGTGGACCTTGAGACCCCCTCGCGTGCAAACGGCGAGGCCGGACGAGTCGTAGCCGCGGTACTCGAGGCGGTGCAGGCCTTCGAGAAGGATCGGGACTGCTTCCTGGTTGCCGACGTAGCCGACGATTCCGCACATGGGTGGAGTCTCCTTCGTTCAGCCGTAGATGAGGCGGCGGACCTGCCGCTCCGAGAGCTTCCCGACCGCGAAGCGGCGCTCCTCGGCCTCCTCCGCGATGCGGCGATAGATCGCCTCGTTCCGGAGGCTCTCCGCCTGCAGCTCGCGATGGCGACGGGCGACGAACTCCGGCAGCGACTCGCCGAAGTACGCGACGACCTCGTCGACGAGGCGCCGTGCCTCGGCGCGCTCCAGGCGGGTCGTCCGCTCGAGGTGCCGGAGGAGGGGCTCGAGGGAGCCGCGGGCCTGCTCTCGGCCCTGATCCTGGTCCGCCACGCCGGCCAGAGAACCAGACCGGGGGCGTAGATGCCACGAATCTGCCTGACTTCGGGCAAGATTCCGTCCGTCGGAGACGTTTTGGGCCCTCCGAAAGGGGGTCCGGTTCGTTGTAGGGGTATCGAACCGGACCCCCTTACGGGATATCGAACCGGACCCCCTAGCCTGCATTTCTCACCAGATCCCTACTGCGGCGGCCGATAGCACCGAATCTTCGCGAGCTTCTCCCTCCGGGCTCCTCGACGTACTGTTCAAGTACGCCTGCGTCGCCCTCCGGTCCGAG
>VGTG01000032.1 GCA_016874795.1 Deltaproteobacteria bacterium
CTCGCGAACGCGGTGGTCGAAGGCGGCTACACGATCGAGCCGGGACAGGTCCTGATCACGGGCGCGCTCGGGCGTCCCGTCGCGGGAGTGCCCGGCCGTTACGAGGCGACGTTCGGGCCGCTCGATCCGCTCGCGTTCACGCTCCAGGGACGATCGGGCGCGGCCACGCCGTAGAGCTTCGCCGCGTTCTCGAAGAGGAGCTTGCGCCGCGTCTCGGCGCTCTGCCCCGCGAGCCCCGCGTCGATCTTCTCACGCACGTTGCCGTACAGGCAGACGGGGTGCGGATAGTCCGTCTCGAAGAGGACGTTGTCGACGCCGATGCGGTCGAGGAGCCGCTGCGGTGCGAGCTCCTCGAAGAAGTAGCAGCCATACACCTGCCGAGCGAAGTACTCGCTCGGTTTCATCTCGAACTCGGGACGCTCGTCACGGACGCGCGAGTACTCGAACGCGTAGTCCGTCGCCTCGAGGATGAACGGGATGAAGCCGATGCCGCTCTCGACGGAGACGACGCGAAGCTTCGGGAAGCGCGCGAGCACGCCGGAGAGGAGGAGCTCGGCGAGCTGCTTGCCGTTCTCGAGGAAGAGGCTCACCGCGGTGCGCGCGTTGACCGCACGGATGCCGTACGCGGCGATGCGCTCCGGGCTGAACTCCTCCGTCAAGCTGCCGCTGCCGATGTGGAAGCTCACGGGGAGCCCGGTCTCCTGCGCCGCGGACCAGAGCGGATCCCAGAAGCGATCGCCCAGCACCGGCTGGCCGAAGCGGTTCGGCTCGCCGGTGAACAGGATGCCGCGATGCCCGAGTGCCGCGCAGCGCTCGATCTCGCGCGCCGACTCCTTCGGATCCCAGAACGGCGTCGCGCAGATCGGGATGAACCGGCGTGGGTCGGGCTCGATCCAGTCGAGGAGAAAGTCGTTGTACGCGCGGACGCAGGCGAGCATCAGCTCCTGGTCGCCGAGCTTCAGGAACGACTCGTTCCCGAAGCCGCCGACGTTCGGGTAGAGCGCCATCGCCCAGACGCCGATCGAGTCCATGTACGCGAGGCGCGCCTTCGCATCGTAGGCGGCGGGCGGGACCTCGCCGAAGGTGCGCGGCGCGGCTGGGAACGGCTCCGGCCAGCCCGCGACGGCGGTGTGGCCGACGGGAACGGGTGCCGCGCCGTCGCCGATCTTCCAGACGTCGAAATCCCATTTCGGGTCGTGCACGACGCGCGGCGCCCGGTCGCGGAACTTCGCCGGCAGGCGGGCGCTCCACGTATCGGGCGGCTCGGTGATGTGCGTGTCGGCGTCGATCACCCAGTCCGTCTGTGGCATCGGAACCTCCGCCCCTTCTCTACTTCGTCTCACGGGGGACAGCCACCGCTTCCCGGCAGACCTCGCGTGCGGCGGCTGCTACCCTCGAGGGAGATGGAGCCGCGCCCCCGAGCACCGCGACGGCTCGCCGGCGAGCCGGGCGAGTGGGTGATCCACGATCAGCCGACTCCGTGCGTCTACTTGACGGGACAGACGGCGCGGCTGCCGCTGCGTCTTCCTCTTCGGCGTCTCGGCCGCGCCGAGCTCGGCACGCGCCTCGAGCAGGGAGACCGCCGCCAGGGCGTGCTCCTCTACCGGCCGAGCTGCCCGAGCTGCAACGCGTGCGAGCCGATCCGGCTCGACGCCGAGACGTTCCGGCCGACGCGGACGCAGAAGCGGATCTTTCGTCGAGGCGAGGAGCAGATCCGCACGACCGTGCGCACGCCGCGCGTCACCGAGGAGAAGGTCGCGCTCTACAACCGCCACAAGCTCGAGCGGGACCTCGCGATCGGCGACGACCTGCTCGACGCGGAGAGCTACCGCGAGTTCCTCGTCGACAGCTGCACGGAGACGCTCGAGATGGAGTACCGGGTCGGCGACGAGCTGATCGCGGTCGCCCTCGTCGATCGCGCCGCGAACGGGCTGTCGGCCGTCTACTGCTACTTCGACCCGGGCTTCGGGCACCTGAGCCCGGGCACCTACTCGATCCTGAAGCAGCTCGAGCTGTGCCGCGCCGCGCGGCTCCAGCACCTCTACCTCGGGCTGTACGTCCGCGGCTGCGCGACGATGGAGTACAAGTCGCGTTACCTGCCGCACGAGCGGCTCATCGACGGGCGCTGGCAGACGTTCCGCTGACCCCGTCGGAGCGCTTCGAGGGAGCCTTCGAACGCCGGACCTCGACAGCCGGAAGGGCGTCGACGGAGACAACCCCGACTCGAAGCTCCTGAAGGCGCGCGTCGAGTTCGTGTGCGGACGGAGCGTCGTCGTGCTGAAGGTGACGGGGCACCCGAACGCGGGCTCGCCGAGCTGGGGGATCTGCGGCAACGACGGATTGCCGTCCGTCGCAATCCCCGCCGAAGCCGAGTCCGGGATCAGCTGCGGGACGCGACGAAGCGCTCGCCGTCCCGCCGTCCGAGCTCGAGGGTCGCGTCGACGAGCGCCGGGCTCGTATAGTCCCATTTCTCGATCGGGATGTTCTCGGACGGCTGCACGTAGGTGCGCCCCGGCGTCCGCGGGACGAGGCGGTCGTCGTAACGTCGCGTGAGCAGGACGAGCGTCTCCTTCGCGCCGTCGACCGTCTCGATCGGCACGTTGTCGATCAGCCCGCCGTCGAGCACGGGCCGCGCGTCGCGCCGGTAGACGGGCGTGAAGGGCGGCGTGCACGAGGACTGCAGGATCAGGTCGGCGATCTCCTCGGCCGTGCGGCACTCGCGCAGCGAGGCGATCTCCGAGACGAAGCCGGCGCGCCGCGCGAGGATCGGATGGACGCGCGGCCGCAAGAGCTTCTCGGCCTCGTACGCGAGGAACCCGAGCGCCACGCCGGAGCGCGCACCGAGCCACGCCGGAAGACGTGCGAGAAGGACGCGAATCTCCGGTCCGTCCCGGAGACGCGCCAGCGCCGCGGGATCACGGCAAGCGTGCAGGATCGTGTCGCGATAGATCCGTTCGTGCGGAAAGACCGGCTCGCGCCGCAGGAGGTTCCGCGGATACGCGTTGCGGTGGTTCTGCGCCGCGCGCGATTTGAAGTAGGCGACGCCCTCCTCGACCGCACCGGCGAGCACCATGCACGCCATCGCGGCGCCCGCGCTCACCGCTCCGATCTCCTTCGGCGCGAGCCCGACGGCCGGTGCCGCGACCTCCCAGAACCCGACCTGCCAGAAGCAACGGCAGCCGCCGCCGGCGAAGACGACGGCGTCGTACGAAGCGGCTTCTTTCACGCCTTCGAGGAATCGGGCGGCGGGCCTCGAGCGTCGGTCCTACTGCGAGGACTTCTGCGACGACTTTCCCGCCTGATAGCCCTGCTGGTACGAGGACTCCTTGGACTTCTCGTACTGGTCGTAGAGATAGCCGCCGAGGAGCCCCGCCCCCGCGCCCGACACGGCGCCGAGACCCGCATTGCCGGCGATCGCACCGATGATCGCGCCGCCGCCGGCGCCGATGACGCCACCCGAGAGGGTGCGCTGCTCGGTCGCGGACATGTTGGAGCATCCCGAAACGATCACGAGCGACGCTGCCGCTGCCACGAAGATGGTTTTCATCGGACACCTACTTCTTGCACGGGAACGTCTCGTGGAGGAACTTGAAGAGCGTCGCCGCAGCATTCTCCTTCATGTACTGCGGATGGCCCTTCGCCCACACGAGGAAGTCCTGCAGGATCTTCTGGCGCGGGGGCGTCGGATCGGGAGGACAGACGAACTTCTTCCCGACGCCCAGATAGTACTGCCACGCCCCCACGGCATACCCGTGGCAGAAGCCCATCGCCGGTCCGTACATCGGATCCGAGGTCGGCGTCGAGCAGACGTCGACCAGGTCCTGCGCGTCGGCGACCTTGAAGTCCTCCGTCGCGACGCCGCGCGCGCCGGCCGGCCACAGCAGAAACGCGAAAAACGCGAGTACGAAAGCTCTCTTCATGGGTCCCTCCTCGCCGGAGCCCAGGCGAACATTCGCGCCGCGGCGGGTCAAGACCCGAGCGGGGAGAGGACGCGAACTTTTCGCATCCTCTCCCCGCCGAGCCGGCGTCTCGCGCTCCCCCGCGCCCTCCGGGCTACCGAGCCCGGAAGGCGCTCCACCTCAGCGCGGCCACTTGAGCCCGAGAGCCCGTAGTCGCGGAATGAAGTACGACGGATCCCGCTCGACGAGCTCCGCGATCTCGCGGTCCGGGAGGGCGTCGTACGCCGCTCTCGCCTCGTCATCCTCCAGATGCCCACGCCCGGAGACGATGGCCGCGCTCGGGCTTCCCTCTGCCTCCACCGTCGATCTCATGAAATCGCTACGTCACGATTCGAAGCGGTGGTCAACTTCGCCGTTGTGGAAAACCATCCGCAAGTTATCCACAAGCGTCAATCACGAAGTCGGGCGCGCAGCAGAATCGGCCCTTGACAGAGCTCGAGGTCCAGAGGCTCAGCGAAGGAGCGCGGCGCGGACGAGATCGAGGCGATCATTGCCGAAGTACATCTCATCCCGATCGACGAACATCGTCGGCGAGCCGAATCCGCCACGCTCGATCAGCTCGTCCGTGTTGGCGCGCAGCCGCTGCTTGTACTCGGGCGACTCGGTCTTCCCGAGGATCTCGTCGCGATCGAGCCCGACGCGCTCGGCGATCCGGGCCAGCACCTCCGGCTGAGAGATGTCCTGCAGCTCGCCCCAGTACGCCTCGAAGACCGCGCGCGCGAAGGGCACGAGGGAGCCGTGCTCCTCGGCGACGAGGCATCCGCGCATCGCGCGGACGCTGTTCACGGGAAACACGGGCGGCTGCCCGATGCGGAGCCCGGTGAAGCGCGCCCAGTCGGCCAGGTCCTTCACGTAGTAACGTGCCTTCCGGCCGGCGCCCGATGCGTCGTCTTCCCCGAGCGCCGAGGCGAGACGGCTGCGGTTCTCGTAGAGTCCTCGGTTGACGGCGTTGAACACGCCGCCGACGAGGATCGGGCGCCACGAGACCTCGCAACCGGTCTCGCGGATCACGCCCTGCACGCGATGGAACGCGAGATACGTCCAGGGGCTCGAGCAGTCGAAGAAGAGCTCGAGGCGACGGCTCACTCGACCTGCTTGCGGGGCGGCGCGAACGCGTTCATCACCGTGGTCGTACAGATGAGCCGCGAGTCGGCGAGAGCCGCGGTGCGATGCACGGTCACGGCGCGGTACTCGGGATCTCCGATCATGTCGAGGAACGCCTTGAGCGACGGGTATTCGACGAGGACGGCCTCGTTCCACTCCTCGCCTTCCGGAGCGATCACGGACATCGCGACGTTGCCGAGCCAGAGGGCGCGTCCGCCGGCCGCGTACACCTTCTGGAGCGCGACCTCGGCATAGCGCTGGTACGCGTCGCCGCCGCTGCACGGCCTTGCGTCGAAGTCGGGCGGATACGCCGCGCGCTGGCGAAAGCGCAGCAGGTTGATCATCACGATGGTGCCGGGAACGTCGCGGGCGCCGAAGAGCGCCGCGAAGCGCTCCGGCGTGGGGTCGATCGATGGCATCGTCGTCTCTCCTCGGGCGGCGACGGCGCGCCGCGCGGGACGAGCTTACGCATCCGGCGGACCGGCTGTCCATGCGCGTCGGCGGGCTTGTCGCACGCCGCGCGAGGCGGCAAGATTCCCTCGTGGCCAACCGGGCATTGGGGAGGGAGGAGACGTGGCACGCTACGCGATCGACATCGTGCAGGCCCACGGCGGCGACCCATTCGAGTTCACCGTGACGGTGCGCGGCAAGCGCGAGACGAAGCACGCCGTGGTGCTCTGCGAGGCCACGCTCGAGCAGCTCGCCCCCGCCGGCACGTCACCGGAGCAGCTCGTACGCGCCGCCTTCGAGTTCCTCCTCGATCGGGAGTCGAACGAGTCGGTCCTGCCCCGCTTCGACGTCAGCGTGATCGAGCGGTACTTCTCCGATTTCCCGAAGGAGGTCGGAACGTACCTCGCCCGCTGAGGCAGCTCAGGCCCGGATCCACCGCGGCAGCGAGACGTCGTCCACCTGCTGGAACACGACGCGAACCGGCTCGCCGATCCGGATCGTCGCGGGGTCGACCTCGTTGATCGGCCCTTCGGGCCGCGCGACGAGGTTCCCGAGGATGCGGAGGCTCGGGTCCTCCTCGAGCGCGACCGTGATCACGTTGTACGGCGCGAGCTCCGCGTACGCGGGGAGGAGCGGCGGGTGCGGCACGACGCACGACCAGATCGTTCCGCGACCCGAGAGCGCTTCCCACTTCGCTTCGATCGAGCGGCACGCGGGACACATCGGACGCGGCGGCATTCGCCGCGCGCCGCACGCGGCGCACGCCTGGATGCGGAGCTCGCCTGCGGCGGTCGCCTGCCAGAAGGGCGCACTCGCGGGATCCTCGAGATCGGGCAGAAGAAAGCTCGCCATCGTTACCTCCGGAGGAGGACCGCGCTCGTCGGCACGCCCTCGCCGCTCGTCACGAGGCAGGACTCGGCGCCCTCCACCTGGCAGGGCGAGGTCCCGCGCATCTGACGCACTCCCTCGAGGATCAGGTTGAAGCCGTGCACGTAGGCCTCCGACATCCCGCCGCCGGAGGTGTTGGTCGGAAGGCGTCCGCTCGGCCACTCGAGCGCGCCGTTCTCGGTGAACGCCGCGCCCTCGCCGCGCGCGCAGAACCCGTAGCCCTCGAGCGAGAGCGGGATCAGAGGGCTGAACGCGTCGTAGAGCTGCGCGACGGGCACGTCCGCGGGCTTGATCTCGCTCCGCTCCCAGAGGAGCCGCGCGCACGCGTACGACGGACCCAGGAGCGGGTCGTCGCAGAAGTAGTTCGTCATCACCTGGTGCTGTCGTGGGATGCTCTGCGCGAAGGAGTGCACGTACACGGGCGGTTGGCGGAGGTCCCGCGCGCGCTCCGCAGAGACGATGACCACCGCGAGAGCGCCGTCTGTCTCGAGGCAGTTGTCGAAGAGGCAGAGCGGCTCGGAGATCCAGCGCGCCTGCATGTACTGCTCGTGCGTGAGCTCGCGGCCGTACATCGTCGCGTTCGGGTTCCGGTTCGCGTGCTTGCGGAAAGCGACGGCGACGTTCGCGAGGTGCTCGCGCTTCGCACCGAACTCGTGCATGTACCGCCGCGTCAGCATCGCGATCTCGTCGACCGGGCGGAGGAGCCCCCAGGGCCGACTCCATTGCTGTGCGCCCTCGAGACGCTGCCCGACGTTCGCCCACGGCCGGCTCGACTTCGCGGCCCGCTTGCGCGCGCGCCACGCGACCGCGGCCGTGCACTGCCCGGTCGCGACCGCCATCGCGGCGTGCCCGATCGCGCCGCAGCCGGCGCCGCCGCCGTAGCCGATCTCGCCGAAGTACGTGATGTCGCCGAGGCCGACGCTGCGCGCGATCTCGAACTCGCGGTTGTTCTCCATCGAGTACATCGAGAGGCCGTCGACCTCCGACGCGTCGATGCCCGCGTCCTCGATCGCCGCTGCGATCGCCTGACAGGCGAGCGACAGCTCGGAGTCCTCGAGCCCCTTCGCGAAGCGCGTCTGGCCGATGCCGACGATGGCGGTGCGGTCCTGGATTCCGATCGACATGGGCCTGTGCTCACCACATCGCGAGCGCTCGCGCCAGCGTCGGCGGCCGGGCGTCGCCCCAACGGCATCGACGGCTCTGGCGTTCGACGTGCGCCGCGGACTACAGAGCCTCATGCGCCTCGCGCTCCGCGTCGCAGCGAGTGGTCTCGTCGCGGCCTTGGCGTGCACCTCCGCGCCGGAGAATGCACCGGAGCCGACCGCGACCGTGAGCGCGGAGCCGCTTGCGACGCCGAGCGCGACCGACGTCGCAAAGCCGCTGCTCGGATTCTCGGTTTCCGGCGGCGGCCTCGGCCACCGGACGTACGGCAAAGCCCTCGACGACATCACCGGAAGCTGGCTCTTCGATCGCCGCTCGCGCCAGACGGAGGTCCACCTCTCCGGGCAAGAAGGCTCGCTTCGCGTCGGCCTCGATCTCTCGATCCCGCTCCGCGGGCCGGGCACCTACGAAGCGCGCTCCGAGTACCGCGGCATCGACCGGCGCTTCATCGTCGCACTCACCGATCACGCGACCGGTGAGCGGACCTCGCTCGTCGCGGTCGAGGCGAGCGCGACGCTCGCGACGAGCCCGGCGGATCCGGCGTGGCTCGAGGGCCGCTTCCAGGGACGCTTCGCGGTCGGCCGGCTGTCGAGCGGTCGCGACGTCCTCGACACGCCGCCCGAGAAGCGCATCTTTGCGACGATCACGGGCGGCCGCTTCGCGATCGGCTTCGCCGACACGCTTCGCGGCCGCGGACGCCCCTGGCCGCAGGGCTCGAGCGCCGTCCTCGATCGTCGAAAGTCCGTCCTGCGGGGATCGAGCGATCCCTAGCCCGGCCAGGTATCTAGGGGCGCGGTGACGCCTGCGCCCTCCTACCCCGGTGCCCTGGCTCCCGAGCGCGCGTGGTGGCTCGAGTCCCTCGGCGTGCGCTTGCGCGTGCACGAGTGGGGTGATCCCGGCGCACCGCCGGTCGTCCTCTGCCACGGCATGTTCGACCACGGGCGCGTGTTCGACGTGCTTGCGCCGCTCCTCGCGGAGCGCTTTCGGGTCGTCGCGTACGACGCGCGCGGACACGGCGACTCGGAGTGGGCCTCGGCCTACTCGTGGCCGATCGACGTGATCTCGATCGTGCAGCTCCTGCGCTCGCTCCGGCGGCCGGCCCATCTCGTCGGACACAGCCGCGGCGGCGCACAGGCGACGGACGCGGCCGCGCGCGCGCCCGTCGACGTTCGCCAGCTCGTCAACATCGACGGCTTCGGTCCCCCGCCGGAGGGCTTCGACGAATTCGGCGAGCGCAGCACGAAGCCGCTTCCCGAGCGCTTCGCCGAGTACCTCGACTGGCGCCGCGGCGCGAGCACGCGATCGACGTGGCGCGCGTACGACGGGATCGAAGACCTGGTCGACCGCCGCATCCGACAGAATCCGAGATTGACGCGCGAGTGGCTGCGCTACTTCGCGTACCACGGCGCGCGGGAGACCGAGCGCGGCTGGATCTGGAAGGCGGACCCGCACCTGACGCGCGGCTTCGGCCCGTGGCAGCCCGGGTGGATCGCGCCGGGATGGGCGCCTCTCCGCGTGCCGATGCTCGCAGTGACCGGCACCGAGCGCGACACGTGGGGCCCGCTGCCCGAGAAGCTGATCCAGGAGCGTCTCGCGTACGTCCCGCACGCCGAGCGGGCCCGCGTCGCGGGCGCGGGCCATTTCGTGCACCTCGAGCGTCCGCGCGAGACCGCGGACGTCCTGCTCGCCTGGCTCGAGCGATGATGACCAGCTCGATGATCCGGCTCGAGCACGGTCGAGCGACGCTCGCTCTGCATCGCCTGCGCGACGCGGAAGGTCCCCCGCTCCTTCTCCTGCACGGGCTGCGCGGCTCGAGCGCGGACTGGAAGGAAAGCGGCGACCCCGACGCCTGGCCGGGCTCCGTCTACGCGATCGATTTCGCGGGCCACGGCGGCTCGGGTTGGCTGCGCGGCGGCGGCTACCATCCGGAGATCTTCGCTGCGGACGCGGATCTCGCTCTCGAGGAGATCGGGACCGCGTACGTCGTCGGAGCGGGCGTCGGCGCCTACGCGGCTCTGCTGCTCGCGGGCGCGCGGCCCGACCTCGTGCCTGCGGCGCTGCTCCTTCCGGGGAGAGGGCTCGACGGCGGAGGCGGACATCCCGACTTCTTCGCTTTCGCGCGCGGCTTCGACGCCGAGCTCCGCACGCTCACGAGCCCACCGGAGCCGCCGCCCTCGCACGACCCGCTCGTGCGTCACGCCGAGACCGACGTGCGACCGCCGGAGTACGCGAGCGCGTTCGCCGAGCGCGCTCGCCGGCTCATCCTCGTCGCGCGTGACGGAGTCGCACCGCGGTGGTGGACCGCGGTCGTCGAGTCGCCCGCCGCCGAAGCCGTCCACGGTGCGGCGACGCGCTCGTGGAGCGAGCTCGCGACCGCACACCTGCTCGTTGCATCACCTGCGCGTGATGGCGCGTGAGCCGCGCTTCGCTTTCACCCGCACGGGGATCCCGATAAGGAGGAGAGCCATGAAGAAGGCCCTCCTCTGCGTCGTCGCAGCGCTCGCCGGCGCGTGCACGATGCCCTCGTCGCAGCCGGTCGCACGACCGAAGGTCATCGTCGCTCGCGAGCAGGCGCTCGCACCGCGCGTGCTCGTCGCGACGCCGCCGCCGCCGTTACGGATCGATCCCGCGAAGCCTCCGGGACCCGGCGGCGATGCGATGTGGCGCACCGGACACTGGTCGTTCCGCGCCGGGCGCTACGTGTGGATCCGGGGCGCGTGGGTCGTTCCGCCGCGCGAGGGGCTCGAGTGGCAGGCCGGCTTCTACCACCGCACCGTCGAAGGAGGAGAGTGGGTCGAGGGGCACTGGCGGAAGGAGTAGCGCCTCGTCGATCCTCGAGAAGCCCTGGCGGGAGGCGGCTCGTCGCCGCTGCGGAACTCGGCCAGGTTCGCCTCCATCTCGGCGCGGACCTGCTCGACGGCCGTGCGCGGATCGGCGCGGAATCGCTCGAGCGGTGCCGGCTCGGAGACGTGCACGCGGATTCGCAGGCCGGGAAGGTTCGCGAGCATCTGCGCCGGCTTCGCCGCGTGCCACGTGCCGTCGAGCGTCACGACGACGACGTCGAGGTCGAGCTCGTGGCAGAGGATCGCCGTGCCCGCCGCCTTGAAGGTGCGCAGGTTGCCGTCTCGGCTCCGCGTCCCCTCGGGAAAGATGACGCAGCCCGTTCCCTCCTCGCGTACCGCTCGAGCGAGCGCGCGGAGCGGCGCTTCGGCCGCGACACCGCCGGCCTTGCGGTCGAGAAATGCGAAACGCGCCGTCCGCGTGGCGGGGCTGATGTTCGGGATGCCCCACTCGAGCTCCTTCTTCATCACGAACTTGATGTGGCCCACGCGGAACAGCCACACGAGGACGACGATGTCGATGATGCTCTGGTGGTTCGAGATGACGAGAAAGGAGCGGCTTGGCTCGGGAGTGTAGCCGCTCGTCCGGACGTCGACGCCGCAGATCCACACGCCCATTCGGAGGACGCTGCTTCCCCAGAAGCGCATCGTCTCGTTCAGGAGCGGCCTTCCCCACCGCGGGTAGATCCACACGAGCGGCGTCAAGACGAAGCGCGAGTAGAAGCCCATCACCAGGAGGAAGGGCAGCATGGCGAGCAGGAGAAGGATCGGGGATGCGCGCCGCAGCATCGCGGCGCCAAAAATGGCCCGCGTCCGGCGGGTGCGCAAGAGAGGGTACCGTCGAGCCGCCGTGCTCAGCTCCCCCCGAGGAGGCCTTCCTTCAAGCTCTCGTCCGCGGGCTTCGAGCCGAGCCAGGTCGCAAAGAGAGCCCGCATGAAGTCGGCTCCGGCGATCGTGCCCTTCTCCTGTCCGCCGATCTGGACGGTCGTCCCCGTGCCCGGGACGTAGTCGAACGTGACGACGGTGCCCGTCGTCAGCGGCTGCGAGAAGTAGCTCATGAACGTCTGCTTCTCGCTCTCGAGCGTGCTCGGCGCGGTCTTGGCGAACCCCTCCTTCGAGGCGTCGTTCATCTCTTCGTGCGAGACCTCGCGGAGGAACTGCAGCGTGAGTCGCTTCGGCTCGTTCCTCTCGATCACGGCTTTCGCGTCGCTCGTCTTCTTCGGGAGATAGAGCGCCGCGACGTAGACCTTGACGAAGACGTAGGCCGTGCGGACGCCGACGCCGTTCAGCTGGAGCGTCGCGCCGGCGACCGAAGCGGTATCCGGGAACGTCACCCCCTGGATCTCCGCGGCAGGAGCGCCGCTCGAGACCACGAGAAGCAGCGCGAGCGCGCCGAGCGCCGAACCGATCTTCTTCATCCTGATCCCCCGCTCGTCGAGAACCGCTTGAACCGACCTCTCCCGGACGCCAGGATCCGCCATGCCGGTGACGTCCCCTTCTTCCTTCTACGCCCTCTCGACGGTACTGGCCACGGCCGCCTACCTCGCGACCGAGATCCGCGATTGGCGCCTCGTGTCCTGGATCGCGAAGCCGCTCGCGGCGACGGGCTTCGTCGCGACCGCGCTCGCCGCGGGCGCGCTCGAGTCGAGCTACGGCCGCTGCATGCTCGCCGGCCTCCTCTTCTCCTGGGTCGGCGACGTCGCGCTCCTGTCCCGCGGGAGCTCGACCGGGTTCCGCGTCGGACTCGTCGCGTTCCTCCTCGGCCACGTCGCGTACGCCGTCGCCTTCGTCGTTCGCGGCGTATCGCCGCTCGCGTGCGTCCTCGCGGCGGTCGTTCTCGCCGTACCTGCTTCGCTCGCGATTCGCTGGCTCGACCCATACCTGCCCCCGGCGCTGCGCTGGCCCGTCCGCGCGTACGTGACGGTGATCACGACGATGGTCGTCTTCGCCGTCGGGACGGTCGCCGCTTCGGGAGGAGCGGCGATCCTGATCGGCGCGCTGATGTTCTACGTCTCCGATCTCGCGGTCGCGCGCGATCGATTCGTCGAGAAGACGATCTGGAACCGCACCTGGGGTACGCCTCTCTACTTCGTCGGACAGGTGGTGCTCGCGCTCACGGTGCGATAACGAGACACGCAGGAACTCCGGTGCTCGAGGGCTTCGATCGGTTCGGCTTCACGCACGACGGCGCGCGCCGCGACGTCTACACACGCGGCAGCGGTCCCGGCGTCGTCGTCATCCACGAGGTCCCGGGGATCACGCCGGAGGTCGCGCGCTTTGCGCGCCGCGTCGCGGACGACGGGTTCACCGTCTTCGCGCCGCATCTCTTCGGAACGCCGGGGCAACCGCTCTCCGTCCCGTACGCGCTCGCGCAGGTGGTCCACTGCTGCATCAGCCGGGAGTTCCACGTACTCGCGGAGCGGCGCTCGAGCCCGATCACGGACTGGCTCCGCGCACTCTGTCGCGAGGCGCACCAGCGCTGCGGCGGCCCCGGCGTCGGCACGATCGGCATGTGCATGACGGGCAACTTCGCGCTCGCTCTGATGGCCGACGCGTCGGTGATGGCGCCGGTCCTGAGCCAGCCGTCCCTGCCCTTCGGGCTCACGCCGGCGAAGCGCGCGGCGCTGCACGTCTCCGACGAGGAGCTCGCGATTGCACGGCAACGCGCCGCCGCGGGCTGCACGGTCCTCGGCATGCGGTTCACGGCCGATCCGATGGTTCCGGCGGAGCGCTTCGCGACGCTGCGGAAGGAGCTCGGCACGGGATTCGAGCCGATCGAGATCGACAGCGGCCCCGGGAACCCGCACGGCATTCCGCGGACGGCGCACTCCGTCGTCACGACGGACCTCGTCGACGAGGAAGGTCATCCGACGCGAAAGGCGCTCGACCGCGTGCTCGCCTTCTTCCACGAGCGCCTGCGGCCGGGCGAAGCACACGAAACGCACCACACGGGAGACTGAAGATGCAGATCATCGACGCCGACGGTCACGTCGCCGAGGGCGCCACGCTCGCCGTGGAAGCCATGAAGAGGTTTCCGGATCACATCCGCGTCCGCGACGACGGCCGCATCGGCCTCCTCATCGAGGGACGCCACTATCCCGAGGACCAGGGCCCGGGCGCCGGCTGTCCGCCGGAGCACGGCCTGAGCCGCGCCGAGGGCATCGCGCACGGCTCGATGGAGGGCGTGCTCCGCGACGCGAGCCGCGATCACATCGACACGATGGTCCTCTATCCGAGCTTCGGTCTCTGCGCGCCGAGCATCGAGGACCGCGACTTCGCGATCGGCTTCTCGCGGCTCTACAACGAGTGGCTCGCGGACTACTGCAAGCCGAGCGGCGGACGGCTTCGCGGCGTCGCGGTCGTGCCGATCGAGCACGGCGACGTCGCGATCGACATCATGCGGGAAGCGAAGAAGCTCGGGCACGTCGCGGCAATGCTTCCCCCGGCGCTCAAGACGCGGAACCTCGACCATCCCGACCTCGAGCGGTTCTACGCGGCCGCTTGCGAGATCGACATGCCGCTCGGCATCCACGGCGCGCCGGGGATCCACTTGCCGAAGATCGGCGTCGACCGCTTCACGAACTACATCCAGGTGCACTGCATCAGCTTTCCTTTCGATCAGATGACCGCGATGACGGCGCTCGTGAGCGGCGGCGTGTTCGATCGCCATCCGAAGCTTCGCGTAGCGTTTCTCGAGGCCGGCGTCGGCTGGGTTCCCTACTTCATCGACCGCATGCACGAGCACTTCGAGAAACGCGGCGACTGGATCGAGAACGGCTGGAAGCGCGACCCGAAGGAGTACCTCCAGGCAGGGAACGTCTGGGTGAGCTGCGAGCCGGAGGAGCCGATCCTTCCCGGCGTGATCGACGTCCTCGGCTCGGACTTCATTCTCTACGCGAGCGATTATCCGCACTGGGACGGCGACTGGCCGGAGAGCACGCATCACCTGCGTACGCGCGACGACATCGACGAAGGAGCACGCGCGCGGATCGCCGGCGAGAACGCCAGACGCTTCTACGGGCTCGGCTGAGCGACTCGCCTGGCGTTCGCCCTTCTTCGGGCTGGCGTAACGCTACGAAGCGGGGCAACGATCGAGAAGGCCGCGTGGAGCTCGAACGGCGGCCCACGAGGGGGAGGGGATTCCAGCTCGACGAGGTGCGCCTCCCGGACGCCAGCCGCGTCCTTCTCGGCCTCGGCTCGGCCTCGGCTTCGGCTACCGCCTGTGGGACGAGATCTACTTCGACATGGCGTACATGCACGTCTTCGTTCAGGACGGCAGCATCGGCGACGGCGGTACACTAGCTAGTCGTCGATCAGCCGCCCGAAGAGGATCTTCTCCCACACCGGCTGCACCTCCGCCGCCGGCTTGCCCGTGAGCTGCTCGAGCTGCTCGTCGGAGAGAAGCGCCCGCACCATCACGCCGCCGACGAAGCAGAGGAGGCGGAGCTGACGGTCAAGCGTCATGTCGCCCATGCGCGAGGCCGCTTCGCTCAGGACCGCCTGGACGGGGTGCAAGAGCTCCCGGTTCGAGTAGCCGCGCTGCTCGGGATCGTGCGCCGACTGCAGGTCGAGCCAGATCTGCAGGAGCTTCGGGTTCAGGATCGAGAAGTTCGCATAGTGTTCGAGGACCGCGCGCGGCCCCTCGTGCTCGAGCTTTTCGCGCGCTTCGACGACGTACGCCTGCGCGAGGCGCCGGCCGCACTCCCGATAGAGAGCGTCCTTCGAGCCGAAGTAGTAGTTGATGCTGCCGACCGTCACGCCCGCCTGAGCCGCGATGTCGCGCACGCTGGCGCCCTCGAAGCCGTGCTCCGCGAAGAGCTCGGTCGCCGCCTCGTGGATGCGCGTAGCGGGATCTTTCCTCGCGGCGCCCCTCACGGCGTGACCGTCAAGAGCTCGAGCAAGTTTCCGTCGGGATCGCGAAAGTAGAGCGACTCGCCCCAGCGTCCGTTGCTCGCCGGTCGCGGCTCCGGTCCGAGCTCGATCGCGACCCCGTGGCTTTCGAGGCGCTGGCGCGCGTCGCCGATCGATCCCGTCCATCGGAAGCAGAGGTCCTGCGATCCCGGCAGCGGCGTGGTCGCGTGCGGCGAAGCGGGCGCCGCGGCGGGATGCACGTTGATCCGGCTCTGTCCCACCTGCAGTGAGAACACGGGCAGCTTCCCCTCGCGCCAGAGGTCGAGGTACAGCACCTCCGCGCCGAGCACGTCCGCGTAGAACGACGCCGTCCGCTCTGGATCCGAAACGGTGATCGCGACGTGATCGAGCCCCTCGATCGGCATGGCGACGCCGTCAGCTCGGGAAACGCCGGCGGAACGCGGCCTCCACCAGGTCGACGGCACCGTCGATCGTCAGCGTCGTCGTGTTCACCGCGAGGTCGTACATCCCCGGGTCGACGTGCTCGACGGAGAAGTTGTGCTTCCAGAACTCGCGACGCCCTTCGTCTTCGCGGCGAAGTCGCTCGGTCGCCTCGTCCGCCCGGACCGCGCGGATCTTCGCGAAGCGATCCCGGCGCGCCTCGAACGGCGACACGACCATGACGCGGAGCGTGCTCTCGGCGGGCAGGATCGACGCGCTTCCGCGTCCGATGATCACCGTCTGGCCGCGCATGCCGAGCGTCGTCACGATCCGGACTGTCTCGCGCAGGTAGTCGGTCTCGTTGAAGCGACGGTGCCGGAAACCGTCGAGCACGTGGCGGTCGATCGCGGTCTCGACGTGCTCGTCGAGTCCCGCGACGAGATCCTTCCCGATTCCTTCGCTCTTCGCGATCTCGTCGACGATCTCGCGGCCGAACACACCGTAGTCGAGACGGATGGCGAGCTTCTGCGCGAGCTCCGTCGCACCGGAGTACGGGAGGCGAGAAACCGCGACGCACGGCTTCGCCGGGCGCTTCGCGGCGCCCTGGTTGACGCGCTCCCAGCGGCGCGCCTGCTCTTCGACGATCTGATTGACGCTGTGACTTGCCATTTCTACGCGAGCTCCCGCTCGATCGCGGCGACGAGCGCCGGAGCCTCCGGGGTCACGGTCGGGTCGAAGCGCCCCACGACCTGGCCCTTCCGCCCGATCAAGAATTTTCCGAAGTTCCACTTCACGTCACCCGACCCCTCGGGCGCGGTGTCCTGGGTCGTGAGCCACTCGTACAGCGGAGCCCGCTGCGCCCCGTTGACGTCGATCTTCGCGTACAGCGGGAAGCTCACGCCGAAACGCGTCTCGCAGAAGCCCTTGATCTCCTGCTCGGTGCCCGGCTCCTGGCCGGCGAACTGGTTGCAGGGAAAGCCGAGGACCGAGAGCCCGCGGTCCGCATACTTCTCGTGCAGCTTTTGAAGCCCTTCGTACTGGGGAGTGAGACCGCAGGCCGAGGCGACGTTCACCACCAGCACGACGCGGTCGCGGTGCGCGGCGAGCGACTGATCGGCGCCGTCGATCGTCTTCATCGTGAAATCGTAGAGGGTCGACATGGCGCCTTTTCTAGCGCAGGTCGGAAGCCAGGGCGAGCGCGGCGGGGAATCCGGGCGAGGCGCCTACTTCACCTTGAACGACTTGCGCTGCTCGGCGGACGACGCCCAGTAGGCGTCCCGCACCGTGAGCTGCGCTTGGTAGATCCCCGGAGGATAGACCCTCTCGTCAAAGACGGTCGCGGGATCGACGGCACCCCATGTCCGACTTCACACGACGGTACGGCTCAAACGATCGACGACCGTCATCGTGTAGGCGACGAGGAGACCTTCTCCGGTCGACCCCTCCGCCGACAGACGAGCCGTCGTCGGCTGCCCGGGCTTCACCTCCACGCTCCGCGCGATGCGCGCCTTCGGCGGAACGCTCCGCTCCGGACACGGGCCCTCCTGCCACCCGACGACGTCCCGGTCGGCCGGCGTGACGGTTCCGTCGTGATCGACATCCGCGCCCGGGTTCCAAGTCGCGTCGCCGGGTACGGAGCCGAGCGCCGCCTCGACCGGCGCGAGATCCGCCGGTCCGACGGTGCGGTCCCCGTCGACGTCGGCGTTGCAGCCCGGGAAGAGCACCGTCGCCGCCTTCGAGAGCTTGCCGCCGTACACCGGACGGTCGAGCGTCACCGTCTTCGTCGTCTCGAACGCCTTCTCGCAGCTCGCAAACCACGGACGGTCGACGAACGTCCCCGACGAGCGGTTGTCGAAGCACGTTCCGGACGGATTCGTGAAGCGCGAGAGCGTGATCGCGTTGTCGAGCGATCCGTTCGCGATCCGGAGCGTCCCTTCGAACTCCTCGAAGAGGAACGTGTTGTCGCGATTGTCGTCCTCGAGCCACTGCAGCGGCGAGCCGAGCCAGCGGTTGTAGGAGAAGTCGTTCCAGGACGCGGAGCGCATCTCGAGCCCCTGCGAGCCACCCGTCGCGACGTTGCCGCGGATCTCCGAGTCCTCGACGGAGATCAGATACATCTGCTCGAACCCGTTGTGCGCGAGCCGGTTTTCGAAGATCTGCACATCCTCGGAGTGCGAGACGTGCAGGCCCTCGTTGCCGTTGTCGTCGATCTCGTTCCGTAGGACGAGGATCTCGCTCGAATCGGCGACGTCGATGCCGTATCCCGTGCCGTTCTCGTCCGGATCCTTCCAGCCGTTCTCGTGGGCACGGTTGTCCTCGAGCGTGACGCGCGTGGAGTCGGTGACGTAGATCCCCCACCAGAAACCCGTCACCTCGCAGTTGCGCACCGTGACCTGGTCCACGGGTCGCGTCGCGGAGCCGACCCGGATACCGAACTCCTCCTTCCGTCGATCGGCGGGTCCACGGATCGCGAAGCCGGCGCAGTCGAGGACGACGTCGGAATCGACGCGGAGGCCGACGAGCTCGTCGACGTCCTCGGGCCACGCGCACGGGCCGATGTCCGCGGTGAGCGTCGTGTCCACGATCACGCGATCACCGCACTGGCACGGGATCGCTCCGCCGCAATCGGCGGCCCGCACCGTGGCAGCGAGCGCGAGCGAGGCGACGACGGCGACGGCGACCGACGCCGCGAGGAGAGGGAGGCTGGCTGGGCGGGAGCGGCTCCGCATGGCGCTTCGATTGAGACGCATCGCGCATCGGGCGTGAGCGCGCAAGCCTCAATCGCGACAGAGGCCGAGAGCACGGAGCTGCTGCTCCACGAGCGGCGCCCAGCCGCGGTTCGCGAGCGGGCTCGCGGGGCTCGGATGGAGCACCTCGGCGATCCGCGGTCCACCCTCCCCGAACGTCGCGCGCGCACGACCGGCGGCGAACCCACCGATGCCGACGACCCACTCCGGCTCGAGGCAGGAGACGACCGCGCGCAGGTGGCGGTCGCACGCCGCGAAAAGCGCCTCCCGCTCGGCGGACGGCAGCTTGTCCGGCGTGCGATTCCGGCCGCTCTCCTCGAGGAACAGCAGCGGACAGTAGTTCGCGACGTAGTGCGCCGCGAAGAACCGCTCCGGAGTGCCGAAGCGCTCCGCGATCGTGCCCCAGAGGCGCGCGCCGCTGACCTCGCTCCGCGTGCAGGCGAACCCCTGCACCGGACGCCGCGGATGCTCGCCCTCCGGCCGGCCGATGCGCGTCTCGATGCCGAGCCAGTCGCGGACGAGCCCGACCTCGCCGAAAGGCACGCCCGTCTGCGCCATTCCGAACGGTCCCGGGTTCATCCCGAGGAAGACGACCCGCTTGCGGGTGCCCGCGTAGCGCCGGACGTACGCACGGTGCGCTTCCGCCGCATACCCGAGCGGGTCGTAGACGTGCGTCACCGGCGCCGCGAAGCGAAGCGGCAACAGGTCGCGATGGAGACGGCGCGCCGCCGCCCAGACGCGCGCGGCGCGATCTCCGCCGGCGGCGCCCGCCACGTTAGCGGCCGAGCGCCTCGCGGACCGCTTCGATCACCGCGTCGTGGATCGCGCCGCTCGTCGCGACGACGCCGGCGTTCCGAGCGAGCGTGCGCCCATGTGTGAAGTCGAGCGGCGCTCCGTCGACGTCGGTCACGCGTCCGCCGGCGGCCTCGACGACCAGCTTTCCCGCCGCGTGATCCCAGATCTTCTCGCGGTAGTCCTTCCGCGTCGGCAAGCGGAGATAGATCGAAGCGTCGCCGCGCGCGACCGCGGCATACTTGCACTGCGAGTCGATGCGATACGGCTCCGAGCGAATGCCGAGCTGGCGCGCGATCTGCTGCGACTGGTCCTGATCGGAGTGCCCCGACTCGACCGATTCGCAGAAGCGCGCTTCGGCGAGCGTCGCGGGCGGCGCGACGCGGACGTCGACGCCCGGCGCCTTCTCGTCCCAGAGCGAGAACGCCTTCACGCCGCCGCCGTGCTGCGCGACGAAGAGGCCGCCCGTCCCGCCCGCATACGGCAGGTTCGGACAGCCGAGGACGCCGAGGACGACTTCGCCGCGCTCGATCAGCGCGAGCGCGACCGCGTACTGCTCGCCGCGCAGGAAACCCGTCGTGCCGTCGATCGGATCGAGCGTCCAGTAGCGCTCGCCGTCGGCCGAGGCGCCTCCCAGGTCGATCCAGTCGAGGACGCGCGCTTCCGTCACGTCCTTCCCGAGCTCGACGGCGACCCGCTCGACGACGCGACGTCGCACGTCGACCTGCTCGCCGCGAAGCTCCGCCGCGTCCTCCTCGCCAACGATGCGGTCCTTCGGCAGTGCGCGCTCGAGGTGCGCACAGACGACCGCTTGCGAAGCATAGTCCGCGACGGTGACCGGGCTCTTGTCCTTCTTCTCGTACGAGTCCGCCTGGACCAGCTCGCGCTGCACTGCGGCACAAACGCGCGCGGCCGCGCGAACGGCGTGCGACGCGGCGCGCAGCTCCTCTCCTCGTTCCGTCAACGGCGCCTCCTTGTGATTCGAGTCGACACCTCTATAACAGCCCCGGAGCGCGCCGGGAGAGCCGATGTCCAACGCCACCTACGACGTCCTCGGAATCGGAAACGCGATCGTCGACGTGCTCGCGAGCGCGGAGGACCACTTCCTCGCGCGTCACGGCCTCGCCAAGGGAGCGATGCAGCTCATCGATTCCGACGAAGCCGAGCGGCTCTACCTCGCGATGGGCGCGGGCGTCGAGGCGTCCGGCGGCTCGGCGGCCAATACGATCGCCGGCGTCGCGTCGCTCGGCGGGAAGACCGCTTTCGTCGGCAAGGTGAAGCGCGACCAGCTCGGCGAGATCTTCGCGCACGACGTGCGCGCGCTCGGCGTCCACTTCGATACTCCGATGGCCGACGACGGGCCGCCGACGGCGCGCTGCCTGATCCTCGTCACGCCCGACGCGCAGCGGACGATGAACACCTATCTCGGCGCTTGCGTCACGCTCGGACCGTCCGACGTGAGCCCCGATCTCGTGCGCGCCGCGAAGGTGACGTACCTCGAGGGCTACCTCTGGGATCCGCCGGCGGCGAAGGAGGCCTTCCGCGCCGCGAGCCGGATCGCGCACGAGGCGAGCCGCGAGGTCGCCTTGACGCTCTCCGACGCGTTCTGCGTCGACCGCTACCGCGCCGAGTTCCGCGATCTCGTCGCGACTTCGATCGACCTCCTCTTCGCGAACGAGAACGAGATCTGCTCCCTCTACGAGGTCGACACCTTCGACGAGGCTCTGCAGCACCTGCGCGGCGGACGCGCCCTCGCCGCCCTGACGCGCAGCGAGAAGGGCTCCGTGATCGTCTCCGGCGACGACGTGCACGTGATCGATCCCGCGCCCGCCTCGAAGCTCGTCGACACGACCGGCGCCGGCGACCAGTACGCCGCAGGCTTCCTCTACGGATACACGCACGGCTACGACCTCCCGAGCTGCGGCCGCCTCGGCGGAGTCGCCGCCGCCGAGGTCATCTCGCACTACGGAGCGCGCCCGGCGACCTCGCTTCGCGACCTCGCCCGCGCGAACGGCTTCCCGCGTTAACCTGCACACGCGACCCGTCCGATAGCCCGGAAGCGGCGGTGTCCGCTCGAGAGACGATGCAGAGAGCTCCGGCAGGCGGCAGCGAAAACGAGAGCGCAGCGTGGTCGCGCCGCATCGTCGAGTGCCTCGAAGGCCCCGGCGGCGAGGTCTCCGCACGCATGCGCGCCGCGGCGCTCGCCGAGACGTACACGGGGCTCGACCGCGAAGCGCGGCATCGCCTCCTCGAGCTTCTCGCGGAACGCTTCGGGCCGGCCCCGCAGAACGTCGACGCGGCGATCGACCGCTATCGCGCCTCGAACGACGACGCCTCGCGGATCACCGCGGAAGCGGCGCTTCGCGAAGCGCTGACACCGCCGCGCCGCCGGTTGCTGACCCAGTTCAACGCCGTCGAGGGAGGCGTCAAGTTTCTCGTCGACCTCCGCGCCGATCTCCAGCCGATCGCCTCGCAGAGCCCGCACCTCGCGAGCCTCGACGACGACCTGAAGGACCTTCTCGTCTCGTGGCTCGACTTCGGCTTCCTCGAGCTCGCGCGGATCACCTGGAGCTCGCCGGCGGCGCTCCTCGAGAAGCTGATCGCCTACGAAGCCGTGCACGAGATCCGCTCGTGGCAGGACCTGCACAACCGCCTCGACTCGGACCGGCGCTGCTACGCCCTCTTCCATCCTTCGATGCCGTCCGAGCCGCTCGCGTTCGTGGAGGTCGCACTCTGCGTGGGCCTCGCGCGAAGCATCCAGCCGCTCCTCGACGAGTCGGCGCCGCTCGACGACCCGCGCGAGGCGGACACCGCGATCTTCTACTCGATCACGAGCCCGCAGCGCGGCCTGCGCGGCATCAGCTTCGGGGAGTTCCTGATCAAGCGGGCCGTGGACGCTCTGCGCCGCGACCTGCCACGCCTCGAGCACTACGCGACGCTCTCTCCGGTGCCGGGGTTTCGCGTCTGGCTCGAGTCGCGTCTCGCGCGCGAGCCGGAGCACCTGCACCTCGGTGAGATCGGAAGGCCGGCCGACGCGGAGGCGGTCCGTCAGGTCGTCGCCGACCGAAGCCTCCTGTCGCGCGACGACGGGCCGCCGTCGCTCGCCGAGACGCTGAAGCGGCTCTGCGCGCTCTACTTCGCCGAGCGGCGCGGCGACGGACAGCCGCTCGACCCGGTGGCGCGCTTCCATCTCCGGAACGGCGCGCGGCTCGAGAGCATCAACTGGCGCGCCGACACCTCGCCGAAGGGCATCCGCCAGTCGCTCGGGCTGATGGTCAACTACAGCTACGACCAGAGCGAGATCGACGCGAATCACGAAGCGTACGCGAAGGAGCGCTGCCTCGCGGTTTCGAGCGGCGTGCACCGCTTGATGCAGGAGGCCGGCGCCGAGCCGCGCGGGATCCGCGCGATCGGCCGTGCCGGCGGCTGAACCGCGGCGGCGACGGTTTCTGGCCTCTCGGCACACGTGATATCCAGGGATCGAGCGAGCCTCTCGTCGTCGCGAAACGAGCCGGCTCGCTCCCGACGATGCCCCCGAAGAGAACGCGAGCGACGCTGATGCTGGCACCACTGGTCGCCTCCTGCTTGCTCGCTCCGACGGACGCACGCGCGCAGGTCGGCAGGAGCGGCAACGCCGTCGACGCGCTCTCCCGCAACCCGACGGGACCGTCGCCGCGGAATCCGGTCGGGCCGCCACTCCGGAATCCCGTCGGTCCCTCGCCGCGGAATCCGGTCGGGCCCTCGCCCCGAAACCCGGTCGGGCCGTCGCCGCAGAATCCAGTCGGGCCGCCGCCGCTGAATCCGACCGGTCCGCCGCCGTTGAACGCGGTCGGACGAACGCCGTTCGACCCGACCGGTCCCACGCCCCTCGATCCGACGGGACCGCCGCCGCTCGACGCCGTCGGCGAGACGCCTTTCGATCCCGCGGGCCCGACGCCCCTCGAGGCCGTTGGAGACACGCCGCTCGATGCGACGGGCCCGACGCCGCTCGACGCGGTCGGCGACCCGCCGCTCGAGCCGACCGGCCCGGCGGCCTTCGATCCCGACGCGACGGTCGCGGTGATCGAGGATCGCGGCGTCCTGACGGACGTCTCCGCGACGTTCTTCTGCGAGGGACACGGGCGGGGCTTCGCGAGCGAGGACAGCTTCGCCGATCACCTTCTCTCGACGCACGGATTCTCGCTCGAAGAGGCGGCGCCCGACCTGTTCCTCGATCAGGGAGTCTGGATCCTTCCCTGAGCGACGCACTCGCGGCGAAGAACGCGCGCGGCGCGCTTCGCCGGCGGATCGACGCGCATCGCCGCGTTCCGGCGCAGCTTCTCCTCGAGAGAGGATCACGAGCTCTCGCCCGACCGCGAGATGCGCTCTCGCCGACGTCGGGTTCCGCTCCGCGGTCCGCTCGAAGCGCGCGAGCCGGTCTTCCGGCCCGATCGACGGCGTCGGAAGGAGGGAAACGACGAACACGGCGAGCACCGCGGCCCACGCGAGGAACGCCGCGCGCCCGCTGCCCGTCCCGCTTCCCGCGGGCAGCGAGCGATCGTCCGCCAGGAGAGCGGGAGCATACGCGAGCAGCACGAGCGCCGCGGGCAGCAGGAGCTGCAGGACAGACATGCAGGTGAACCCGCTCGAACGCCGCGGGCCAGTATGCCCCGAGGACGAGGAGGCTCGCGACCCGGAAGAGGTTCACCACGAAGATCGCCGGCACGCCGAGCAGCACCCCCATCCCACGCGCACGCCAGGAGGTCGGAAACGCGAGCACCGCGGCCAGGTAGATCGTCGCCGGCAGGAGCCCGTTGCACGCGTCGACCACGAGGACCTCGAAGCCGTCGAACCCGAGGCGGGTACCCTCCTGCAGCGTCACGGCGCCGAAGGGTGCGAGGAGCGAGGCGACGAGGCGTGCGACGAGACGGCAGAGCGGGGCCTCGAGCCAGCGGTCGGCGGTGTCCGTCGCGAGGCCGACCTGGAACAGGGCTACCCAGGCGAGGAAGAACGCAGTGAACCGGAGATGAATTTTCACTCCGGGGCCTCGTGTAACGCGGTTGCAACACGATAGAGACAGACCCGCAACATCTCCCCCGTACCCTACCACGCGGAGAGGAGGCCGGAGGAGCGGGTACGCGCATGCCCCGCGAGCGGGTCGACGACTCTCGCGACCTCGCCCGATGGCAGGAGCGCCGGGAAGGCGCCGTTGCGGCGATCCGGGCGAGCCGAAGTTCTCGCGCTGAGCGCGAGCTCGCAGCCGGGCGATCCTCTTGGACGGCAGGACGGGAAGAAAGGAACAGGAAGAAGATGACGAGGAAGAAACTGGGGAGCGCGCTCGCGCTCGCGTGGCTCGCGACCGTCGGAGCGACGGCGCGCGTCGACGCGTCCCCCGTTCAGATCGACGCGAGCATCAAGCCCTACGCGAAGGCCAGCGGGGTCTCGGGAAGCCTCAGCAGCATCGGGTCCGACACGCTCAACAACCTGATGACGCTCTGGGCCGAGTCGTTCCGCAAGCTCTACCCGAACGTGCGGATCCAGATCGAAGGAAAAGGCTCCTCGACCGCTCCTCCGGCGCTCATCTCCGGGACCGCGCAGATCGGCCCGATGAGCCGCGCGATGAAGCCGAGCGAGGTCGACGAGTTCGAGAAGAAGTTCGGGTACCCGCCGACGCAGATCAAGGTCGCGATCGATGCGCTCGCGGTCTACGTCAACAAGGACAACCCGCTCGAGAAGATGACGCTTCCCGAGGTCGACGCGATCTTCTCGAAGACGCGCAACTGCGGAGCTCCCGCGGACGTGACGACCTGGGGCGCGGCCGGCATCGCCGACGCCGCGTGGAAGAGCAAGCCGATCAGCCTCTACGGACGCAACTCGGCTTCCGGAACGTACGGCTACTTCAAGGAGGTGGCGCTCTGCGGCGGTGACTTCAAGGACACCGTCAAGGAGCAGCCGGGATCGGCCTCGGTCGTCCAGGGCATCACCGAGGACATGAACGCGATCGGCTACAGCGGCATCGGCTACCGCACCTCCGGCGTGAAGTCGCTGCTCATCGCCGCGAAGGAAGGACAGCCGTTCGCCTCGACGGATCCCGAGGAGGTGCTCGCGGGGAAGTATCCGCTCGCGCGCTTCCTCTATCTCTATGTGAACCGGGCGCCGGGGAAGCCACTCGATCCGCTCGTCGAGCAGTTCGTGCGCTTCGTCATGAGCCACGAAGGTCAGGAGGTCGTCGTGAAGGACGGCTACCTGCCGCTCTCGTCGGTCATCATCGCGCAGGAGAACGCGAACCTGCAGTGAGGGAAATCGTGTTTCTCGCCCTTCGGACCGGTACGGCGGAGGTGTCGTGACGCCGTCCGAGGGAACACCCTTCCCGCTCGCGAGCCCGATGGACGGCGCGCCGCGGCCTCCCGCCGCGGACGCGCCGCCGTTCGGGCGGTCCGCGAGCGCGCTCCGGCGAAGGCTTCGCGCCGATCGTCTGGCGACGCTCGTCGTCACGGCGGGCGGCGTCGGCATCGTCGCGAGCATCCTCGCGATCCTCGTCTTCATCGTCGCGGAAGTGCTGCCGCTGATCTATCCGGCGCGCGTCGAGACGGCGGCGGAGCTGCCGCTTGCGGGAGGGGCCGCTCGCGCTCTCGATGCGGATCCGTATCGAACGCACGTCGCGGCCCTCGGCGCGGACGGCGTCCTCCGCGTCATCTCGCTCGGCAACGGATCCGTCGTCGCCGAGAAGAGCATCCTCCCCGCCGGAGCGGCGCTCGCGCAGGCGGACGCGTCGCAGGCGGACGTCTTCGCCGCCTCGACCGAGGACGGCCGCGTGATCCTGACGTCGCTCGACTGGCACGCCGACTTCGCGACCGGCTCGCGGAAGGTGACCGCGTCGATCGGAGAAAGCCGCGTTCTCCAGCTCGACGCCGGTGGAAAGGCGCTCCGCGCGTTCGCCGCGCGGCTCGTCGACGATCGCGGGCCGGTCGCCGTCGGACAGCTCGCCGACGGGTCGCTCGCGACAGTCGCCGTCGTGCGGGAGGAGAACGCGTTCACCGGCGCGGTGACGGAAAGCGAAGAGCGGACCCGCAGCGAGCCGGTCGCACCGCTGTCGGCGCTCGTCCTCGACGACGCCGGCCGAAACCTCTTCGGCGGCGACGCCGAAGGTCGCCTCCTCTGGTGGCGCCTCGCCGACGGGAAGCTCTCCGAGCCGCAGATCCGCGCCGGCGAAGCGCCGGGCGTCAGCGCGCTCGCCCTCCTGATCGGCGGCCGCTCCCTCGTCGTCGGTCGCGAGAGCGGCGCGCTCGAGACGTGGTCGCTCGTTCCGGATCGGGACCTCGGCAGCGCTCTCACGAGGATCCACGCGCTCCCCGGCTTCGCGGAAACGGTCACCCGGATCGTGCCGTCCTGGCGCGACAAGGGCTTCTTCGCGTCGAGCCGAAGCGGCGATCTCGGGCTCTTCCACTCGACGTCGGAGCAGCTCCTCTGGCAGGACCGCGCGCCCCTCCCGGACGTCTCGGCGATCGCCTACTCCCCGCGGGGAGACACCGTGTACGTCGCGGGCGGCGGCGAGCTCGCGGTGCTCGACGTCGACAACCCGCATCCCGAGATCAGCCTCGGCACCCTCTTCTCCCGCGTCTGGTACGAGGGCTATCCCGAGCCGACGTACGTCTGGCAGTCGAGCAGCGGCTCGGACGACTTCGAGCCGAAGCTGAGCCTCGTTCCTTTGCTCGTCGGCACGCTGAAGGGAACGCTCTACTCGCTTCTGATCGCGATCCCGCTCGGCGTGTTCGGCGCGATGTACGTCGCGAACTTCATGGCGCCGCGGCTGAAGCAGATCGTCAAGCCGACGATCGAGATCATGGCCGCTCTTCCGAGCGTCGTGCTCGGCTTCCTCGCGGGCCTGTGGCTCGCTCCTCGACTCGAGCAGCTCTTCCCCGCGCTCTTGCTGATGATCCTTCTCTTCCCCGTTCTCGTGATCGGAGCCGGCATCGCGTGGGACCGCGTGCCGGCGCGCTTGCGCAGCAAGCTCCCGGTGGGCGTCGAGGCGCTCTTCTTCATCCTCGTCCTCGCCGTCGGCATCCTGCTCTCCATCCTCGCGAGCGGGCCGATCGAGCGGCTCGCCTTCGGCGGCGACTTCCAGGCGTGGCTCCTCGGAACGACCGGGCTTCCCTACGACCAGCGGAACGCGATCGTCGTCGGCCTCGCGATGGGCTTCGCCGTGATCCCGATCATCTTCGCGATCTCCGAGGACGCTTTCGCGAACGTGCCGGCGAGCCTCGTCTCCGGATCGCTCGCCCTCGGCGCGAACCGCTGGCAGACGGTGACGCAGATCGTCCTCCCGACCGCGAGCCCGGGCATCTTCTCCGCCGTCATGGTCGGCTTCGGCCGCGCCGTGGGCGAGACCATGATCGTGCTGATGGCGACGGGGAACACGCCGATTCTCGACTGGAACCCGTTCAACGGCTTCCGCACGCTCTCCGCGAACATCGCCGTCGAGATCCCGGAAGCACCGCAGTTCGGAACGCTGTACCGCGTCCTGTTCCTCGCGGCCCTCCTCCTCTTCGCGCTGACCTTCGTCCTGAACACCGTGGCCGAGGTCGTTCGCCAGCGACTCCGCCGCCGCTACGCCGAGCTTTGAGGGCCAGCGCTTGACCGCCGACGAGAAGAGACGTCGCCGCACCGAGAGGCTCGGACAGGCGTTCACGTGGCTCTGCGGCGGAGCGCTCGCGCTCAATCTGCTTCTCACCATGGCGCTTCTCGCGCTGATCGCCGTCAACGGCCTCGGCTATTTCTGGCCGAAGAAGATCACGCTGCTCACGATGACGGACGGCAGCGCTCGGCTGGGAGAGATCCAGGAGACCGAGGAGATCCCCGGCTCGGACGGCGCGACGCGAACGCGCGTCAAGGTCGGAAACCGGGACGTGACGGGCGCGGACTTCGTCTGGGTCGACGATGCGGACGTCCGCTCCCGCTCGCTGCCCGCCGACGCCACGCTTCTCGAACGGCTCGAGTGGGGCAACTTCTACGGAGCTCCCGTCGAGCTCCGCCGCGGTGACGAGGTGCTCGCCTCGGGGCCGGAACCCGTCGTGCGCGCCGTCGGCGAGATCCTGCCGCAGCGCATCGCGGAACGCGCCGCCCTCCAGGCTCTCGAGCGCGGCCAGATCGGCGACGTCAACCGCGAGATCGAGCAGCTCCGCCTCGCCGATCGCCGCCTCGATCTCGATCGCCTCACGGAGGCCGAGCACGCGCGCCGCCGCGCGGAGATCCAGCAGGAGATGGAGGTCCACCGGCAGGAGTACGAGCGGCTCGCCGAGCAGCTCTTCGCCCGACGGGAAGCGCTCGCCGCCGAGACGCTGGTGATGCGGACCGCGGACGGCGGCACGAGGGACGTCGTTCTCGGCGAGGTCGTCCGGGTGGTGCAACCCAATGCGCTCGGCGTCCTCGACTCGCTCGGGCTCTATGCGAGCCGCGTGTGGGAGTTCGTCAGCGACGACCCGCGCGAATCGAACACCGAGGGAGGAATCTTCCCCGCGATCTTCGGCACCGTGATGATGGTGTTCATCCTCTCGTTCGTCGTGGCGCCCTTCGGCGTCCTCGCCGCGCTCTACCTGCGCGAGTATGCGCCGCAGGGGCCGCTCGTGCGTCTCGTTCGCATCGCGGTCAACAACCTCGCCGGCGTGCCCTCGATCGTCTTTGGAGTGTTCGGCCTCGGGTTCTTCGTCTACCTGATCGGCGGGACGATCGATCAGGTCTTCTTCCCGGAGGCGCTGCCCGCTCCCACGTTCGGAACCGGTGGCATCGTCTGGGCGAGCCTCACGCTCGCTCTCCTGACGGTGCCCGTCGTCATCGTCGCGACCGAGGAGGGCCTCGCCTCCGTTCCACGGAACGTGCGCGAAGGATCGCTCGCGCTCGGCGCCACGAAGTTCGAGACGACGTGGCGGGTCGTGCTTCCCGCCGCGGCGCCCGGGATCATGACGGGTCTGATCCTCGCGATGGCGCGCGCCGCCGGCGAGGTCGCGCCGCTGATGATCGTCGGGATGGTGAAGCTGGCGCCGACGCTGCCGATCGACGGACAGTTCCCGTTCGTCCATCTCGAGCGGAAGTTCATGCACCTCGGCTTCCACATCTACGACGTCGGCTTCCAGAGCCCGAACGTCGAGGCGGCGCAGCCGCTCGTCTTCGCGACGGCGCTCCTCCTCGTCCTCGTGGTGACGACGATGAACCTGGCCGCGATCCTGCTGCGGAACCGGCTGCGCGCGAAGTACGCGACGAGCCCGGTCTGAGTCTCGGGGCGATCGCTTCCGTCGCGATCACGACGAAGCTCTCGGCCTCCCGCGCTCGGCGCTCGTTCGACCACCCGCCGAAGCGAGCGGGTCGGGAAGCTGGCGCTTCGCGAGGTCGAGGAGCGTTCTCAGCTCCGTCGCACGCCTGGCCCGAGACGACGGCGGAGATCCATCTCGAATTCGCGGATCGCGTCGCCGCAGTGCTCGGACTTGAGTGCGGCGAGGCGCGGATGACCCGCGTCGCGCTCCTTGTCCCACTCCTCGGCGAAGCGTCCGGAGACGATGTCGTCGACGAGCTCCCGCATCCGCGAGGCGAAGTCGAGCTTGTCGTAGGAGCCGCGCCGCGAGAGCTGGCCGTATTGGCTCGTCGGCGAGTGGTACTCCATCTGCTGCGCGAAGCCTTCACGGCGGAGAAGCCCGTAGGTGCGCTCCACCTCACCGGAGAGAACGAGCTCCGTGACGACGGCCTCGAGCGGAATTCCCTGCTCGAGCATCGCTCCGACGAACGAGCCGCTCGCGTGCGTCAGCGCGGGCGACAGGACCTGCTCGACCGCGAGATCGAGGATCGCCTCCTGGCGCGCCGTCATCTCGATCGCGCCCTCGCGGAGACCTCCGATCGCCTTCGCGATCGCGAGCGTCCGGGCGAGCGCCGTCCCCGTGACGTCGCGGTGGATGCCGACCGCCGTGATGAACCCCGCGCCCTCGACGTAGCACTGGCGCACCTCGGGCCCGAGCATGCGCGGCGCGACCATGCCGATGTCGCCCGGCGGATCGAAGCGGTCGAAGGCGACGGTGTAGCCGCTCGCGAGAACCGTGAGCGCGCGCTCGGACGGCTGGAGCGGCAGCAGCGGGATGACGTCGTCCGGGATCAGGACGCAGAGGACGTCGGCCTGGTTCGCCGAGGCGACATCGCCGGCGCGAAATCCGTCCTTCTCCGCCTGCTCGCGCGAGGCGTCGGCGCGCACGCAAACGCTCACGTCGAGGCCGGAGTCGCGCAGGTTCAGCGCCCACGAGCGCCCCTGGTTCCCGTAACCCACGACCGCAACCCGCGCGCCCGCCAACGCTTCGATCGAGGCGTCCTTCTCGTAGTAGATCGTCGTCATGGCGGCAGATTCCTCGGAACCAGCCGCCCCGGTCAAGAGGGCCGCGCACTCAGCTCGTGAGACGTCGGACGATCGCGCCCCGCGACCACGCGTAGAGTCCCGCCGAGAGCAGCAGGATGTAGGCGAGATCCAAGAGCAGGATCGGCGAGAAGGTGCCGGCGAAGCAGGCGCGCGCCATCCGTACCGGGTGCAGCAGCGGCAAGACCTCCGCCACCCAGAGCCAGCCCCCCTGCAGCCGCTCGCCGATCGGGAAAAACACGTCCGAGAAGAGAAAGAGCGGCGTCAGGAACAGCGTGAAGTAGAAGCTGAACAGATCGATCGTCGCGACGCGCAGCGTGAACGCGGCGCCGATCACGGCGAAGAGCAACCCCGCGAGCGGCACGACCGCGAGCGCCAGGAGAGAGTGCGGAAGCGGTGCGAGCCCGTACGCCGCGACGACCAGGAAGAACGCGCCGCCGTAGATGCACGCCCGCGTCGTCGCCCAGAGCAGCTCGCCCACGAGAACGTCCTCCGGCTGGAGCGGCGTCGTCAGCATCGCGTCGTAGGCCTTCTCGTAGCTCATACGGACGAAGATGTTGTAGGTCACCTCGAAGCTCGCGCCGTTCATCGCTGCGACGCAGATCAAGCCCGGCGCGAGGAACTCGACGTAGGAAACGCCGCCGATCCGGTCGATGTACGCCCCGACGCCGATCCCGATGGACATCAAGTAGAAAACCGGCTCGAAGAAGTTCGGCAGGATGTTGAGCTTCCACGTACGCGCGTACATCGAAGCGTTGCGGCGCCAGACCGCGAGAGCGTGCGGCAGGGAGACGCTCACGCGTCGGCCTCGCCGATGCGGGTGCCCGTGAGGAGCAGGAACACGTCTTCGAGGTTCGTCGGGCGGACGACCGCGCGGCAGCCGCCGCTCTCATCGAACCGGTGCACGCGCTCGAGGAGCGGCGCCACGTCGGACGCGTAGACGATCAGGCGATTCCCGGCGCGCATCCGGCGGATGCTTCCGCCACCTTCGCCGAAGAGCTTCTCTTCGTCGATCGCACCGCAGTCGAGCTCGAGCGCCTCGGCGGCGAGATGGCGCGCGATCAGCGTGCGCGGCGCCCCCTGGCTCTCGATCCGCCCGTTCGCGAAGATCGCGACGTCGTCGCAGAGCCGCTCCGCCTCGTCCATGTAGTGCGTCGTCAGGAGGACGGTCGTGCCGGTGGCGCGAAGCTCGCGGACGCGCGCCCAGACGGCCTGCCGGATCGCCGGGTCGAGACCGGTCGTCGGCTCGTCGAGGATCAGGAGCTCGGGCCGGTTCATCAGGGAGAGAGCGATCGCGAGCCGCCGCTGGAATCCGCCCGAAAGATGCCGCACCGGAACCTTCGCGTGCGAGCGCAGGTCGAGGAAGTCGACGAGCTCTCCGACGCGACGCTCGAGCTCGGCTCCGCGAAGCAGATGGAAGCGCCCGAAGACGCGCAGGTTGTCCTCCGGCGAAAGGGACTCGATCAGCGCGTTCTCTTGCAGCGTCACGCCGAGACGAGAGCGCACCTGCCGCGGCTCGCGCGCGACGTCGAGGCCGAAGACGTGAACCCTGCCCGCGGTCGGACGGGTGACGCCGTAGACCATGCGAAGCGTCGTCGTCTTGCCGGCGCCGTTCGGGCCGAGGAGGCCGAAGCAGGCGCCGGCCGGGACGTCGAGGTCCACGCCGTCGACGGCGCGGCGCTCGCCGAACCGCTTGGCGACGCCGCGCAAGGAGACGAGGGGCTCGATCAATCGACCGAGAGGGGCGCTGCCCCTCTCCTCCACGCGGCAAAGCCGCGCGGAGCCTCCTCACCCCGCTCGCTCGCGCTCGGCCGCGCGCTTCGCGCGCGGAACGGTGTGCTCACAAGCTCCGAGATCAAACGACCGGGTCGCGGGCGCGGCGGAGAAGGACGTAGAGCGCGCCGGCGCCGCCATGGCGCGCGTCCGCCGGGCCGATGCCGATCAGCCGATCGCTGTGGCGGCCCTCGGTGATCCAGCGCGGCACCGCAGAGCGCAGCACGCCGCCGCCGTCGCGGGCGGTTCCCTTCCCGGTCACGACGAGGAGACAGCGCCGCCCCTCGAACCAGGCCTGCTCGAGGAAATTCGTCACCGCGGAGAAGGCTTCCTCCTGGGTGTAGCCGTGCAGGTCGAGGGTGGCTTCGATCGGGATCCGCTCCTCCCGGAGGCGGTCGTAGGTGCGCCGGTCGAAGGCGAAGGAGGGGTCGCCGTCACCGGTCGGGGCGGCGTCCTGCCGCATGCGGAAGCGCTCGGCGAGGCCCGTGCCCGGGGCCTCTTCCGGGGATTCCTCGGGCGGCGGCTCGGTGCGGTCGCCGAGGGGCGTCACGTCCCGCATCGCCTGCTCCCAGGCGGCGTCGTCGTCCAGATCCATCGCGACGTCGAGCTCCTCCTGCTCCACGTCCTCGTCGATGCGGCCATCGGATCCCATTGCGATTCAGACCTCCTCGCAGTCTGGGGGGAACCTCATGACGCAAGATGTAACACATCCCAAGGGCTCCGCCGAAAACCCGGGCGGGCCGAAGCGCGCGCGGCCCTGCTCTCGGGGAGCGGCCGAGCGGCGGACGTGGCGGCGCCGGGGAAGCCGGCGCCGGGCTTGGTCGGGATCCCTGCTCACGCGCCGTTGCCGAAGCGCGTAAGGGTTTCCTCGCTCTCGAAGTAGCGAACTTTTCCGTCCACACCCGCCCCGATCACGGCGGTCGCCTTGTCGACCTTCTTGCCGGAAACGGGGTCCGTGGACTGCCGAACGGCGGCGTCGGCCGCCAACCGTCCTTTGCACATCTCGCAGCAGCCGTAATACGTCTTTCCCTCGACCTCGACCGCGATCTGGTCCTTCGGGAAGACGGTGTCGTTCACCATGCAGACGCGCTTGGCTTCGACCCGCTCGAGCTGCTCCGCCTCGGCCGGGAGCGCGAGGAGCAGAACGGCGACGGGTATCCAGGCGATCGCGGCACTCCAGAGTGCCGCCTTGCGAATCCGCATGTCAGGCTCCTTTCCCGGAGGCGGTTCTGCCTCACGTATTCTCTATTTGCGGCAAACCGGCAGATCTCGCAAGTCGGGCGGAGCGGGCGATCGCCGGAGGGATCGTCAGCGCGGAGGGTTGTAGAGCACCATCATCTCGTAGATGAGCGCCGGAACCGTCTGCCCGACGACGCCGACCTCGATCTCGTTCGTGATGAGCGTGCCCTTCGGCTTTCCCTCGACGTTCACGAGGCGGGAGCGCGCATGCAGCTTCGCGCCCGCGGGGACCGGAGCGAGAAAGCGGAGCTTGTTCGCGCCGTAGTTGACCGCATTCCCGGCGCCGACGACCTGGTAGTCGGTGCGGGTACGGATCGTCGGAAGGAGGCTCAGCGTCAGGAAGCCGTGCGCGATCGGGCCGCCGAAGGGGCTCTCCTTCTTGGCGCGCTCGACGTCGACGTGGATCCACTGGCGATCGCCGGTCAGCTCCGCGAACCGGTTGATCATGTCCTGGGTGACCTCCATCTCGGGTCCCCACTCGCTGTGCTTGTCGCTGATCTTCGCCTTCAGGGCCGGGATGTCGTCGAAGCGGATCTCCTGCATCGTGCTCACTCCTCGTTCGGCGCGGCGGACTCGACCCGCCGGCTCGACTGAAACCTTGGTGAAAAAAGAGCCGCTCCTCAATGGCACCGAAAACGCACGCTTGGAAGAGGTGCTTTGCTTGGCGAAAGGACCGCGGGTAGGCTGGACGGTTCGATGTCGGTCGCGGAGCCTCACCTTCCCCTGCAGCCGCTCGCGGATTGGCTGCCGGCGCTCGCGCCTGCGCAGGTCCTCGACCTGACGGGACGGCGCGCGTGGGAGAGCGCGCGCGAGCATCCCTACGAGATCGAGGGGCGGCCTCGCCCCGTCGGCGGCAAGCTCGTGCGCGCGACGGTCACGCGCGAGGGAGCGGCGCCCGGATCCGTCCACGTCGGCCTCGGAGCCGAGGGCTCTCTCGCGTGCCGCTGCGACTGCGACGAGTTCGCGCGCGAGCCGCCCTGCGGGCACGTCGTCGGCTTGATGCTCGCGCTCGCGCAGGACGACGATCTGCGCGAGCAGCTCGTCGCCGCACCGCCGAGCCCGCGCGACGAAGCACGCGAAGCGCGTCGCCGTGCGGCGGCGCTCGACGTCCTTCGCCGCCGCGGCGTCGATCTCGCCGAGCACCGGCGCGGGGCGGCGCCTCCCGAGCTCCTCGACCTCACGTTTGCAGGCTGGCGACGCCGAGGCCCGCTGCGTCCGATCGGTCCCGCCTCGTGGTCTCTCGAAGTCGAGCGCGACGAGGACTCGCCGGAGGAGCCCCCGCGCCTGCGCGTCGTCATCCTGCCGGAGGAGAACCGCAGCAAGCCGTTCGGCCCGGACGACCTCGAGTCGCGACGTCTTCCGGCGCGGGAGTGGCGTCTCGTCGAGCCGCTCGCGCGCTCTCCTTCCGGCGCGCGCGACTTCACCGCGAGCGGCGACGCGGCGTGCTCCTTCCTCGATCGCGTCGCCGAAGCGGGGATCTCGCTCGCCCCCGCCGGACCGCGCTCGGCGATCGCGATCACGACCGCGGAGCTCCGGCCCTCGCTCGAGCTCCGCGCCGCGCGCGCGGAGGAGATCGGCTCGCACGCGCTCCTCGCGGACGAGTCGGCCCGGCGGAGCGAGCGTCGTCGCGAGATGCACGAGGCATGGGTCGCGTACAACGCGATCGTCGCACCGATCGACGAGGGGGAGTTCCGCCGCCTGCTGGATCTCGAAGCCGAGGAGGAGGACGAGCTCGTCCCAGGCGGCATCGCCGACGTGCAGGTGCTCGAAGCGGTCTGGGTCGCCGCCGATCCGCACGCCGCGCCGAGCTATCTTCCGCTTCCGGCACCGCTCGCCCGGAGCGTCCTCTTCCGCGGACCGACGACGTGGGTCTACCTGGAGCACGCACGCTCGTTCGCTCGCGTCGCGCGCGACGTCGGACCGATCGCGATGACGCGGCTCCTGCAGCAGCCCTCGATCCTTCTCTCCCGCGGCGATGCGGCGAAGCTCCCCGCGCTCCTCGCGGAGCACTTCCAGAGCGAGGGCATCCTGCTGCCGCGTCGCGAGGCGCTCGGCCTTCCGCCGCCGCCGCGCGCGCGCCTGCGCTTGAAAGTCTCCGGATCGCTGTTCGCGGTCGAGGCGCATCTCGAGGCGAGCTACGGCTCGGGGGAGATCGAGCTCGGACCGCAGACGACGGCCGGAGTCGCGGACGGTCGCCGCGACGTCGAGTCCGAGAGCGCCGCGATCGAAGCGCTCGCGACGACGGCTCTCCACTGGGCACGCGAGCGCGGTCGCCGCCGTCGCGCCGATTCCGGCGAAGCGCCGCCGCGCGCGGCGTACCGCGCCGACGGCGAGCACGCGGTGCGCTTCTGGACGAAGGACCTGCCCGACATCGTCTCGCAAGCCGGGCGCGGCGGCCCGATCGACGACGTGATCGTTCCCGCCGGGTTCCAGAACGTGACGGTGCGCGAGCCGTTGCGCTCCCGCCTCGACGCGAGCGCGCGCCCGAGCGGCCTCTTGCAGATCGCGCTCGCGTTCGCCTCGGAGGGAGTCGCTGCGGACGTCGACGAGATCCGCGCGGCAATCGAGACGAAGCGACGCTGGGTCCGGCTCACGGACGGCAGCATCGCCTCCCTCTCCGAGCGCGTCGCCGAGCTCGCCGCCGCGACGCAGGACACGCTCGGTGCGAAGAGCAGCGCGGAGATCGAGAGACACGCCCTCGGCGAAGCGCGTGTCTGGACGGAGCTCGCCGACGAGGTCTCGATCGACGCGACGGTGCGCGGCTGGACCGAGCGTCTCCGCGCTCTCGACGTCGCGGCGGACCCCGCCCCCGTGCGCGGCCTGCGCGCGGAGCTACGCGCCTATCAGAAGACCGGGCTCGCCTGGCTCCAGTTCCTCGCGGAGCTCGGCACGGGCGGCATCCTCGCCGACGACATGGGCCTCGGGAAGACGGTGCAGGCGCTCGCGCTCCTCGCCTGGCGGCGCGAGCGCGACGGCCCCGCGCCGTCACTCGTCGTCGCGCCGACGTCGGTCGCGCCGAACTGGCTGCGCGAGGCCTCGCGCTTCGTGCCGGAGCTCGAGACGATGCTCCTGCACGGCAGCGAGCGGCACGCGCGTCGCGCGGACGTCCCGCGCCACGACCTCGTCGTGACGACGTACGCGCTTCTCCGCCGCGACATCGAGCGGCTGCGCGACGTCCGCTTCCGCTACGTGATCCTCGACGAAGCGCAGCACATCAAGAACCATCAGGCCGCAACGACGGCCGCGGCGCGGGCTCTCGACTCCGAGGCGCGGCTCGCCCTGACGGGCACGCCGCTCGAGAACCGCCTCCTCGAGCTCTGGTCGATCCTCGACTTCGTCAATCCGGGGATGCTCGGGAGCTGGCGTGACTTCAGCCGCCGTTGGGAGCGCCCGCTCCGCGTGGCGCTCGACGGCGAGCCGGTCGACTCCGCCTCCGACGCGAGCGACGACGGCGCAGGGGACGACGCGCGCGCCGCCGACCGGGACGCGCCGGCGAGCCACGCCGCGACGGCCGCGCTTCGCGCTCGCATCCGGCCGTTCCTCTTGCGGCGCACGAAGGCCGCCGTCGAACGCGACCTGCCGCCGAAGATCGAGACCGACGTCGTCGTCGAGCTGACGCCGGCTCAGCGGCGCGCGTACGCGGCCCTCGCCGCGGCGGCGCGCGAGGACCTCGCGAAGAAGCTCTCGAAGGACGGCTTCGAGCGCAGCCGGATGGCGATCCTCACCGCCCTCCTCCGCTTGCGCCAGATGGCGTGCGATCCGCGTCTGATCGACTCTCGTCACCGCCCCGCCGACTCGGCGAAGCTCGGCGCGCTGCGCGAGCTCGTCGCCGAGGTGATCGCGAGCGGCCGGCGCGCGCTCGTCTTCAGCCAGTTCGTGCAGCTCCTGACGCTCGTTCGTGCCGACCTCGACGAGCAAAAGATCGACTTCGCCTACCTCGACGGCCGGACACGCGATCGCACCGCGGTGATCGACGGCTTCGTGCACGGCACGATGCCCGTGTTCCTCCTGAGCCTCCGCGCAGGCGGCACGGGATTGAACCTCTCCGCCGCGGACGTCGTGATCCACCTCGATCCCTGGTGGAACCCGGCGGTCGAGGACCAGGCGACGGACCGCGCGCACCGCATCGGCCAGAGGAAGGCGGTGTCGGTCTACCGGATCGTCGCGGCCGGCACGATCGAGGAAGCGATCCTCCGCATGAAGGAGCGCAAGCGCGCGCTCGCCAGCGCGGTGATCGGCGACGGCGAGCAAGGTCTCCCGCGCGGCTTGACGGAGGCGGACGTCGACGAGCTCCTGCGGTTCGGACGGTGACGACGCCCCTCCCGCGACGCGACGAGGCGCCCGCCTGGGATCGGAGCGACGTCGCGGCGCTCGCCGGGCTCCTTCTCGTGCTCGTCGTCTTCGCGGCGCGCTCGTGGCTCGCCTGGGGCCACCCCGAGGACGACTACGGGCGCGAGATGTGGACGCCGCTCCGCGTGCTCGAGGGCGAGGTGATGTACCGCGACTTCCGCTACCGGTACGGCCCGTTCTCGCCGTATCTGCACGCGCTCCTCTACGGAGCGTGGAAGCCGCATCTGAACGTGCTCTATGCGAGCGGCCTTCTCTCGACGGCGCTCGTCGTGGTCACGCTCTATGCAGCGGGACGGCAGATCGCGTCACGGGCCGTCGCGGCGGGCGCGTGCCTTCTCGCGATGGTCGACCTGATGTTCTTTCCCGGCGGCGTCGGCACGTTCAGCTACGTCTTCCCGTACGCGTACCCGGCGCTGCACGGGCTTCTCTGGCTCCTGCTCGCGCTCGCCGCCTCGCTGCACGCGATTCGCACTCCGTCGCGCGCGGCGTTCGCGATCTCCGGCGTCGGGATCGGGCTTGCGCTCCTGACGAAGCACGAGGCCGCGGGGATCGCGGTCGGGCTCGGGGGGCTGACGGTCCTCGCGACGCTCCTTCGCGATCGACGTGCGGCGTTGCTCGCGGCCGCGGCGATCGCGGTTCCCGCTCTCGGCATCCCCGCGCTCGCGTACGGCGCGCTCTCTCTCGCGATGCCGACGCCCCGGATCATTCTCGATACGCTCTTCGAGCCCGGTTACTTCAACCGCACCTTCTTCTGGCACACGGCCGGGTTCTCGACGGACGCGCCGACGAGCGAGATCGTCGCGACGCTCGCGGCGCAGCACGCCTCCGCGGCGGCCCTGTACGGCCCCGGCCTCCTGCTCGTGGCAGCGATGGGTTGGGCCCGCTCCTCCCGCGTCAAGCAAACCGCCCGGTGGGTGGCGCTCGCGCTTGCATGCGCCGGCTTCGCGTGGATCCTCTGGCGCGTCGGCGCCGCCGTCACAACCGGCCCGGGTGCGGCGCGAGCGCTCGTCCTGGCCCTGAAGCCGCGTTACGGCGGGCTGCCGATCGTTCTCGGCGGCTGGCTCGTCGTCGAGACGGCGATCGCCGCTCGCTCGGCCTGGAAGCGCGAGGCACCCGCCGTCGCGAACCTGCAGCGGCTCGTCGCGGTGGCGGTCGGGCTCGCGATGCTCCATCGCGTTCCCGCCTCGCTCGTGCCGCTCAACTACGCGAACTTCGCCCTGCCGGTCGCTCTCCTCCTCCTGTGCGTGCTGCTCTTCGAGATCGCTCCGGCGAGCCTCGGTGCGCTCGGAGCGAACGCGGGCGCGTCGCGTGCGGCCGGACTGGCGCTCGTCGGCCTCCTCGCCGTCGCGATCGGCACGGAGCGCTGGCACCGCTGGAACGAGCGCCGGACGCCGTTCGTCACTCCTGTCGGAACGATGCTGCTCGCCCGCGGCGACCCGTATCTGCCGATGTACCGTGAGGCGCTCGAGCTGATCGAGAAGGAGACGGCACCCGACACGCGCATCGCAGCGATCCCCGGCGAGAACTCGCTCTACTTCCTCTCCGGCCGAAAGAACGGGCTCTACGAGATCAACCTGATCGGGCTCCTCAACTCACCCGAGGAGGAGCGCGCCTACGTCGCCGACCTCGAGCGCGAGAATCCGAGCCTGATCCTCATCTCGAGCCGCCCGCAGTTCGAGTACGGGCGGTTGGCCTTCGGCGTCGACCACGGCCACATCGTCCAGCGCTGGATCGAGGAGAACTACGAGCGCCTCGATCGGACGCTCGGGAAGAAGATGGTCCGGGCGCAGGTGTGGCGACGGCGAGACTCCGCGGACAAGGGCTAGCTGTCGCCGATCTTCCGATCGCGCGAGGCACGCGACGAGGTCTTCGAGGTCCCCTTCGAGCGAGACTTCGAAGCCGTCTTGCGCTTCACGGTCGTCTTGCGGCGCCCGCTGCCGCGGCGCGACGTCGTCGCGGCACCGTCCGCCGCTTCGGCGTCCTCGGCCCCGACGGCGGGCTCTGCGGTCGCGTCCTCGGCGCTCGCCTCGATCTCGTCCTCGTCGGTCGCGTCCGCGACCCGCTCGGCCGCGAACGCTTCGCGCGGCTCTTCCTCGTCCGCCGTCTCCCTCGCCGCGGTCGTCTCCTCGAACGAGCTCGGGACGGTCTCGTCGACGATCGGCTCTTCGACGGCGCGCGGCGAACCCGCCTCGCCGCCCTCGGACGACATCGGCGTCACGCGCCAGGCGCCCTGCCGGTCGCGCTGCATCCGGACAATGCCCTCGCGCTGCCCGAGGTGCATCAGCTCGGTCAGCGTACGGAACCCGTAGCGCTCCTCGTTGAAGTCGGGATCGATCGAGCGCAGCGCCTGCGCGAGGTGGCGAACGTACGTCGGCTTCCCTGGACGCGCCTCGGAGAGCTTCTCGACGGCGCGACGAAGAAGCGCGACCGCCTCGTTGGACGACCGCTGCACGGCCGGCTCGCCCTCTCCCCCCGCGTCGCTCGCGGGAGCGCGCGGTGCCTCGACCGGACGCGGACGAGGCTCTGCGGTCACCGGAGCGGGTTCGGCCGAGCCGTTTCCGCTCGCCGCGGCGCCGGCTGCTTCCTCGCTCGCCTGCGCGGCTTGGGCCTCGGCCTCGCCGTTCACCTCGACGAGATAGCCCTGGTCGATCCGGCGCATCGTCAGGAGCTTCTTGTTCTCGAGGCGCTGGATGAACTCGCGGAAGGAGGAGGTGCCGTAGTCGCGCTCGCTGAACGTCGGATCGAGCTGCAAGAGAGTGCTCTTGAGCGGCCCGAGCTGTGGCTGGACACCGCGATCCGCGAGCACCTTCAACGCGCGCTGGACCTTGTCGAAGCCCTGCTTCAGGGGCAACCGGGCGTTGACCGGGCCCCGGCTCTGCTGCTGCGAGCGGCGTCCGCCCGAGAGCAGGTTCTCGTAGGCGATGAACTCGTGGCAGTTCCGCTGCAGCGTCCCGCTGGTGAACGAGCGGCCGCCGACGACGAGGACGCGCTTCCCGAACTGCTTCAGCTTCTCGACGAGCGCGATGAAGTCCGAATCGCCCCCGACGATCGCGAAGGCGTTGATGTGCGGACGCGTGAACGCCATCTCGAGGGCGTCGACGACCAGGTTGATGTCAGCGCCGTTCTTGTCGCCGCGGGGGGTCACGTTCCGCTGCACCATGTGCACGGCGTGGTCCGTCAGAGTCCGGCTGTGATTTCCGGCGCGCGCCCAGTCTCCATAGGCGCTCTTGGACACCACCTCGCCCCGCTCCCGCAGGGCGTCCAGCACGAGGGCCAGATCGAGCTCGTTGTTGAGCGTCGTCTTGACGCCGATCTCGATGTTGTCGAAGTCGATGAAAACCGCGAGTTGCAGCCGATCCTCTTCCAATCTCAGCCTCCCACCGGCGGGATTAAAGCATCCTGATTCCCGCGGGGCCAGGATCGAGCACGGGAACCTTAGCCCGGAAGGAGCGCGGTCAAAGAGCGCCCCTGCAGCGCCCGGTTCCATGCGGACGTCAAATGCTCGTCTCCGAGCCCGTCGACCAGGCGCTCGGCCTCCTCCGGCAGGGGGAAGCCCGTGAACGTCGCGTCGGCGAGCACGAGCGCGCGGTCGAGTCTGCGCTGCGCCGAAGCGACGTACCCGTAGCGACGCTTCTTGCGGGCGCGCGCGAGGTCCTCGGCGGTCGGCGGACGAGCGATCGATTCGGCGAGGACCTCGTCGACAACCCCGGCGAGCCGATCGGCCTGCCCCGGACGAGCGCTCGCGGAGAGCACCGCCGCGGCCCACCCGACGCCCACCTCGAGCCCCGCCGAAACCTCGTACCCGAGGCCGTAGCGCTCGCGCACCGCCTGGAAGAGCGCTCCGTCCGCGTCGGCGCCGACGAGATCGAGCGCAACTCCTACCGCGAGCAGGTTCTCGATCCGCGCGTCGAGCTCGAGAAAGCGGGCGACGAAGCTCTGACCGCGCGGTCCGCCGCGCACGACCAGGCGGCCTCGCGCCTTTCCGCGCGCCCCCGCGCCGCGGGCGGGCTTCCCGACGCGGTCCGCTCGGACGTGGCGCCGGACCGCGCGCCGGACCGTCTCTCCCGCGACGCCGCCGACGACGCAGAGCACCGAGTTTGCGTTGACGAAGTAGCGGCGGAGAAAGCGGACGACGTCCTCCGGCTGCATCGCGCGCAGCGAGGCTCCCGTTCCGCAAATGGGGCGGCCGATCGGCGCGTCGAAGAACGCCTCCCAGCCGCGCTCGTGCAGAAAGTCGAGCGGGTCTTCCTGGTAGCTCCGGATCTCGTCGAGGACGATTCGCCTCTCCTTCGCGAACCGGCGCGCGTCGATGCGCGTCTCGTAGAACTGCTCGGCGAGAAGCCCGATCGCGTCCTCGACGTCCTCGTTCAGAACCTCGAGAAGGATCTCGACCGTCTCGTAGCTGGTCTCGGCGTTGTGGTTCCCGCCGAGCTCCGCCGCGCGACGGTTCAGGGCGAGCTGGTCGAGACGCTCGGTTCCCTGAAACAACATGTGCTCGGCCATGTGGGCGAGGCCCGGGACCGCGCCGTCGAAGCGGGCGCCCGCGCGGACGCTCCAGACGAGCGCCGTCAGCGGACCCGGCACCTGCTCGTACACGACGCGGAGCCCTCGCGTGCGCGAGCGACGGATGGTGGAGCGTCTTCCCATCCGACAGTCGGAAAGCGGTTTTCGGGTCTCGAAGCAACTCGCCGAGATGCTAGTATTCTTGCCCCACGTAACGGCCCCCCGTCCGGGGCCTTCCCAGGAGCGTCGCCGATGATCGAAGATCAACTCGCCAAGGAATTTCTGCGTGTCACGGAGCTCGCCGCGATCGACTCGGCGCGAACCATGGGTCAGGGAGAGCGGCGCCATTCCGACCACGTCGCCACCGAGGCGATGCGGCGCGCGATGGACACGCTGCCGATGCGCGGCGAAGTCGTGATCGGCGAGGGCGAGCGCGACGAGGCGCCGATGCTGTTCATCGGCGAGAAGGTGGGCCGCGGCGGCGCGTCCGATCCCGAGGTCGACATCGCGGTCGACCCGCTCGAGGGCACGAATCTTTGCGCGACGGGCGCGCCGGGCGCGATCGCGGTGCTCGCCGCTTCCGAGCGCGGCGGCCTCTTGAAGGCGCCCGACTGCTACATGGAGAAGATCATCGTCGGGCCGCGCGCGAAGGGCTCGATCCATCTCGACGCGCCCGTCGCCGAGAACCTGAAGGCGATCGCGAAGCGGCTCGAGCGCGAGGTGAACGAGCTCGTCGTGATCGTGCTCGACCGCGAGCGCCACGAGCAGCTGATCGCCGACATCCGCGCCGCGGGCGCGCGCATCAAGCTGATCGGCGACGGCGACCTCTCGGCGGGCATCTCCGCGGCCGTCCGCGGCACGAACGTGCACGCGGTGATGGGCATCGGCGGCGCTCCGGAGGGCGTTCTCACCGCGGCCGCGCTCCGCTGCCTGAACGGCGGCATGCAGGCGCGCCTCGTCCCGACGAAGGAGGGACAGGAGGAGCGCATGAAGGCCATGGGAATCACCGACCCGAAGCGGATCTACTCGGAGCGCGACCTGGCGCCCGGGGACGAGATCCTGTTCGCGGCGTCGGGCGTGACCGACGGCGCGCTCTTGAAGGGCGTGCGCTTCTTCGGGCACGGGCATCGCGTCGCCTCGGTCCTGATGTCGCGCAAGTCGCGGATGATCCGCTTCGTCGACACGGTCCACGTCGAGGAGTCCCCCGGTATCGGGATTGAATTTTAGGCGAGGGGGCGCTGCCCCCTCGCCGAAGGCGCGGCAAAGCCACGCCTTCTCCACGGTTGATCGCAAGCGAGGGGGCGCTGCCCCCTCGCCGAAGGCGCGGCAAAGCCACGCCTTCTCCACTCCCCCGCTCGCTCTCCGCTCGGCCACGCGCTGCGCGCGCGGATTCGTCGGGTCGGGTGCGGGGGAGCGAGGGTCCGGTATACTGCCGGCGTGAGCTCGACCTTCGGGCATCTATTCCGGATCACGACGTTCGGTGAGTCGCACGGCGGCGGCATCGGCGTCGTGGTCGACGGGTGCCCGCCGCGCGTGCCGCTGACCGCGGCCGACATCCAGATCGAGCTCGATCGGCGCCGGCCGGGACAGAGCCGGCTCACGACGCCGCGGCAGGAGGCGGACCAGGCGGAGATCCTCTCGGGCGTGCTCGACGGGCAGACGCTCGGCACGCCGATCGGCATCCTCGTCCGGAACCAGGACGCACGCTCGGACGCCTACGACCACCTGCGCGACGTCTACCGTCCGTCGCACGCCGACTACACGTATGACGCGAAGTACGGAATACGCGACTGGAAGGGCGGCGGCCGCGCGAGCGCACGAGAGACGGTCGCACGCGTCGCGGGCGGTGCGATCGCCCGCCGCGTCCTCGCCCACCTCGGCGCCGGCGAGATCCTCGCGTGGGTGAGCCAGGTCCACACGATCGAGACGAGCGTCGACCCCGAGACTGTGACGCGCGAAGCGATCGAGGCGACGATCACCCGATGCCCGGACGCGGCCGCTTCCGAGGAGATGATCCGGCGCATCGACGGCGCGCGGCGCGAGGGCGACTCGCTCGGTGGCGTCGTCACGTGCGTCGCGCGCGGTGTGCCGGCGGGGCTCGGCGAGCCCGTCTTCCACAAGCTCGAAGCCGACCTCGCGGCGGCTCTCCTCTCCCTTCCCGCCTGCAAGGGCTTCGAGATCGGCTCGGGATTCGCGGGCACGCTTCTCACGGGCATCGAGCACAACGACCCGTTCTTCCGGGAGGGCGAAGGCGTTCGGACGCGATCGAACCGCTCCGGCGGCGTTCAGGGCGGCATCTCGAACGGCGAGCCGATCGTCGTGCGCGCCGCGTTCAAGCCGACCGCGACGATCCGGAAGGCGCAGGAGACCGTCAATACCAAGGGCGAGGCGGTTCGGCTCGAAGCGCAAGGTCGCCACGATCCGTGCGTCCTGCCGCGCGCCGTTCCGATGGTCGAAGCGATGGTGGCGCTCGTCCTCTGCGACCACCTCCTGCGGCATCGCGCGCAGGTCGGTCCGGCAGAGAAGCAAACGATCGAGGCGTTCTAGCGCACGAGGCGGAGGACGCGCGAGCCGCCTCCGATCGGCGTCGCACCGACGATCGCCTCGTGCACGAAGCGCTTCGCCGTGACGACCGCTTCCGCGAGCGTCGCGCCGAGCGCGAGCCGCGCGGCGATCACGGCCGAGAGCACGCAGCCCGTCCCGTGCACCGGCCCGACGTCGACGTGCTCGGCACCGATCTCCTGGAATCCGGAATCGTCGAGAAGGACGTCGACCGCGCCCTTCCCGAGGTGGCCGCCCTTGACGAGCACCGCGGCGACGCCCTGATCACGCAGCGCGGACGCGGCGTCGCGCATGCCGCCGAGGCTCGCGATCGTGCGCCCGGTGAGAGCGCTCGCCTCGTGGAGGTT
>VGTG01000033.1 GCA_016874795.1 Deltaproteobacteria bacterium
CTCGGACCGGAGGGCGACGCAGGCGTACTTGAACAGTACGTCGAGGAGCCCGGAGGGAGAAGCTCGCGAAGATTCGGTGCTATCGGCCGCCGCAGTAGGGATCTGGTGAGAAATGCAGGCTAGCCTGAGGACCGGATGCAGCAAGCACGCGCGAGCGGATGGAAAAAGGCCGTTCTGGCAAGCGCTCTAGCGCTGGGCTGCATGAGCCCTCCGACGGATGCTCCGCTCCCCGCCGGCGAGGACGCCCTGCTCTCCTTCGCGCCGATCGGGCCGGGGGCGTTCCTCGTCGAGACGAACCCCGCAGAGCTCGAGGGCCGGCTCCGCCGGCTCGCCGTGACGGCGGGGCCGCGCGAGATCTCGACCGCATTCTCGAACCAGCGGGTGCCCCCGCCGGGGTGGCGAGCGACGGTCTCCGCCTTCGGCGAAGTCCTTCCCGGAGACCTCTTCGGAGACCGGGGCTACGCGTGGCGGACGAACCTGGTCGATCCCGTGAGCGGCGTCACCGTGCTCGCGTACACGCGGACGCCTCCAGGCGAGCCCGTCGCTCCCCTGCGGGACGTGCGCGTCAGCGGTCGCCTCGAGGGGTGGTCGCGTCAGGGGGCCGGGGTCCTGATTCTCGTCGACTCGACCTTCGAGCCGCAAGCCTCGACGGTCACGCGCATCGCTTCGGCACCGGCCCGCTAACGAGTGACGTCGCGGCTCGCGGCCGCGATGCGGAGCTTCCAGTCCTGCATCGGACGCTCGCCGCTCTCTCCGGAAGCGCCCTCCACGTTCAGGTGGCTCGTCATGTCGCAGAGCCGCTCGATGTCGTCGCTCGCCGCGTCGTCCTCCGCCGCATCCCCCACCTCCGCGCCCTCCGCGACATCACGCCGGGCGAGACGACCCAAAGACCTCGCTTGACAACGCCGGCGAGGTTCATGAAACCAGCCACCCAGATGCAATTCGAAACGATTCTCTATGAGGTGCAGGGCGGCGTTGCGCGCTTGACGCTCAATCGGCCCGACGCGGCGAACTCGATCAACCTGCAGCTCGCGAAGGACCTCGCGTACGCGGCGATGGAAGCCGACGAGGATTCGTCGGTCCGCGCGGTGCTCCTCTCCGCGAACGGCAAGATGTTCTGCGCGGGCGGCGACTTGCGGAGCTTCGCCGCGGCCGAGGACCGCGTTCCGTTCCTGCTGAAGGAGATCACGACGTACCTGCACGCCGCCGTCTCACGGTTCGCGCGCATGCGCGCTCCCGTGATCGCCGCCGTGAACGGCGCCGCCGCGGGAGCGGGCTTCAGCCTCGTCGCCGCGGTCGACCTCGCGATCGCCTCGGAGTCGTCGAGCTTCATGATGGCATACACCGCTGCGGGCCTCGTGCCCGACGGCAGCTCGACCTTCTTCCTCCCGCGCACGCTCGGGCGGCGGCGCACGCTCGAGCTGATGCTGCTGAATCGCCGCCTGAGCGCTGCCGAGGCACTCGACTGGGGAATCGTGAATCGCGTCGTCCCGGACGCGGAGCTCGCCGCCGAAGCCGAGAAGCTCGCGACGACGATCGCCTCAGGTCCGACCGGCGCCTACGGCCTCACGAAGAAGCTCGTGCTTTCGACGACCGAGTCGCTCGAGGCGCAGATGGAGCTCGAGACGCGGGCGATCTCGGACGTCGCGCGCACCGACGACGCGAAGGGCGGAATCCGCGCCTTCCTCGAGAAGCGCAAGCCCACGTTCCAGGGCCGCTGAGAACGAAGAGCAGGAGGAATGAGATGAAGAAGGGGATGCAGCTCGCGGCCGGACCGGGCGGGTTCCTGAAGGGCGACGCGGGCCAGTGAGCCGCGGCGGGTCGCCCGCCGTTCGCCGACTCACTCGAAGACGACGGTCTTCCGGCCGTAGGCGAGCACCCGATCCTCGAGGTGCCAGCGGACCGCGCGCGCCAGCACGACGCGCTCGAGGTCCCGTCCCTTCCGCACGAGGTCGTCGACCGAGTCGCGGTGCGTGGCGCGGATCACGTCCTGCTCGATGATCGGCCCCTCGTCGAGGTCGGTCGTCGCGTAGTGCGCCGTCGCGCCGATCAGCTTGACGCCGCGCACGTACGCTTGATGGTACGGCTTCCCGCCGACGAACGCGGGAAGGAACGAGTGGTGGATGTTGATGATGCGCGACGGGAACTCGTCGATGAGCTCGCCGCTCAGCACCTGCATGTAGCGGGCGAGGACGATCAGATCGACCTGCGCCTCGTGAAGGAGCGCGCTCTCCTTCCGCTCCTGCGCGCGCTTCGTCTCCGCGGTGATCGGGTAGTGGTGGTAGGAAAGCCCGAACTGCTTCGCGACGGGCTCGAGATCGGGATGGTTCGAGACGACGGCGACGATGTCCGCTTCGAGCTCGCCGCTGCGGTGCCGCAGGAGCAGGTCGTACAGGCAGTGGTCGTAGCGCGAGACGAAGATCGCGAGGCGCTTCCGGTCCGAGCCGTAGCGGAGCATCCAGCGCATCTCGTGGCGCTCCGCGACCTCGCCGATCGCCGCTTCCAGAGCCAGCCGATCGGCGCGGACACCCGCGAGATCGAAACGGATGCGCTGGAAGAACTGCCCCGCTTCGGCGTCGGTGTGCTGCGCGGCATCGAGGATGTTCGCGCCGAGACCGAAGAGGCACTGCGCGAGCGCCGCGACGAGCCCGGGGCGATCCGGGCACGAAACGAGGAGGATCGCGGCGCGACTCGAGTCGGGCATGTGGCGGGCTCCGCGCCGAGGCTACCGCACGCGGGCGCTCCGCCCAAGCGGCGCGAAGCTTCGAACCGCGGACCTCGATGGGATACCTCGGTGCGGTGTCTGCGCTTCTGACGCTCTCCTCCGCCCTCCTCTATTCCGCTTCCTTTCCGCCGCTCGAGCTGCACGCGCTCGCCTGGCTCGCGCTGGCGCCGCTCCTCGTCGTCGCGGCGCGCGAGCGGCCGCGGGTCGCCGCGCTCCACGGCTTTCTCTGGGGCTGGGTCGTCTGTCTCGCGATCGGCTGGCCGCTCGCCGGGATGCTGTCGCGTCATCTGTCGATCGCGCCGTGGCTCGGCTGGGTCGGGTTCGCTGGCGGGGCGACGTTTCTCGTCGGCGCTCACGTCGCCGTCTTCGCGGCTTGGCTCTCGTGGATCTCGGCCGGCGGGCGCGGCGGACCGCTCGCGATCGCAGCGGGCTGGGTCGTGTCGGAGTGGATTCGCTTGCACGGCTCCGCCGGAATCCCGTGGGCGCTCTCCGGCTACTCGCAGGTGCCGGCGGCGCCGCTCCTGCAGATCGCGGACCTCGCCGGTCCGTTCGGGATCGGTGCGCTCGTGGCGCTCGTCAACGCCGCGGTCGCCTCGACGCTCGCTCCTCGGCTTCGTCCACCGCGCCCGGCGCTCGCGGTGGCGTGCGTCGCGGCGCTCTTCGCTCTCGCCTTCTCGTACGGAAGCTGGCGACTCGCCGAGCGGCGGGACCACGGCTCGGTCGTCGACGTCGCGATCCTGCAGGATGGACGCGCTCCGAGCCTCGTCGACGTCGCCGCCGAATCGGACGAAGCGCTCGCTCGTTACCTCGCGCTCAGCGAAGCCGCCTCGGACGGGAGCCCGCGCATCGTGTTCTGGCCCGAGTACGCGCTCTCCTTCGTGCCCGACGAGACACCGCTCGAGTCGCAGCAGATCCTCGACGCGAGCGATCTCATCGCCGCGGACGTCGTCTTCGGCGCGCCGCAGGTCGAGCCGCTGGACGACGCGGCGGCCGACGCGCCGGCCCACGCGCCGGCCCACGCGCCGGCCGACCGCCGCTCGAGCGAGACGCGGCACAACTCCGTCTTCCTCGTGCGCGATGGCGAGCTCGCCGGCCGCTACGACAAGGAGGAGCCTCTCCCGCTCTCCGAGCGCGACTCGTTCGGCGTCCGCTCGCACCTCGGCCTGCCGTCGTACGCGCCCGGGACGAAGACGGCGCCGCTCGCCTCGAGCGCGGGGCGAATCGGCGTCCTCCTCTGCTCCGAGGCGATGCAGCCGTCGCTCGCACGCGAGCGCGTGCGCGACGGCGCCGTCCTCCTCGTCAATCCCTCGAACGACTCGTGGTTCGGCGCCGAGTTCGCGCAGCGGACGCAGCTCCGGATCGCTTCGATGCGTGCGGTCGAGAGCCGCCGGTTCCTGATCCGTCCGACGACGACCGGCTACTCGGCGGTGATCGACCCGACGGGACGGATCATTGCGAAGAGCGGGCTCGATCGAGCGGAGATCCTCGCCGCACGGGTCCTCCCGCGCGACGAGATCACGCCGTATCACCGCTTCGGCGACGTGCTGGTGGGTCTGGCTCTCGCCTGGGTCGCGTGGACGAGCTACCGCGCGGCCGCGGCGGGCTCGGCGGGCTCGCGCAGCATCTTCATCGGATCGCGCAGCTCGACGTAGCCGCAGATGCCGCCCATGCTCGCGATCGCGTCGTGCAAAGCGTAGCCGAGCAGCTCCTGCACGCGGTCGGGAAGGTCCCGCGCGATCTCCGGCGGGACGCCGAGGTAGTTGTTCTCCTCGGTGCGAAGCCAGCCGACGAGGTAGCTGAGATGGATTCCGCGCCGCCACGTGGACGCCGAGACGTTCGCTCCGGCCCCGTGGATCGTCCGCCCGAGATAGATCGCCGTCGCGCCCGCCGGCATCTCGGCGACCGCGACCTCGTGCGGCTCGGCGACGCGGTCGCGCTCCCAGAGGTGGCTCCCCGGCACGATGCGCGTCGCACCGATCTCCTCGGTGAAGTCGACGAGCGCCGTCATCGACGCGACCTGGAACATCGGCGCCGGGCGCGGCACGTGCACCCAGACGTCCTCGTCGCGGTGCAGGAGCTGCGCGACCGCACCCGGTCCCACCTCGATCACCTGGCCGACGTTCATCTGATAGCCAGCACTCGCGCGCAGCAGGATCGCGTCGCACACGAAGAGGAAGATCGGGTGCGTCAAGACATCGCAGAACGCACGTGACTTCGCCGGGAGCGCGCCGATCCGACGCGTCCGGTCGCCGAGGAAGAGCTGGATCATCTGGTTCAGCTCGGGCGCGGTCAGGGCCGCGTCCTCCAGATACGGATCCAGGTCCCGGTTGATCGCGGCGACGAGCGCATCGTCGAGCATTCCCTCGACGACGACGACACCCTTCTCCTCGAGGACCGCGAGGATCACCTCCGGAGAGTCGCTCGCACGGACGTGCTCGAGACGCGCGCTCATGATTCAGGGCTCCACTTCGCAGGGGAACGGCTCGACGCCGGGGATTGCGGCGACCATGTCGCCCTCCGCGACGCGGTCGGCGACCGCCGTCGGATTGCGGTGCCCGGCAGCGAGCCAATCGCGCATGATCTCGCCGTCGACGGCGAGCTCCGTGTAGAGCTCGTTTCGCGGCGAGATCACGTGGATGCTCTCCGGGATCGGGGGCAGGAAGTAGCTCACGCCGGGAAGATCCTTCGTCTCGCAGTAGCTCCGGCGCAGCTCGTTGATCCAGCTCGGCGTGTCCGGGAAGAACGTCGTCGACACCTGCGTCGAGTCGTTCTGGTTCGAGAGGATCATCAGCTGCTGCTCCGGGACGGCGAGGAGACGCGGCGCGCTCCGCGCGAGGACCTTCGGTCCGAGGCCGCAGTCCGTCTCGATGCAGTACGGCGGAAGCTGCTCTCCGGAGCCCCAGCCGAGCGGCGCCTCGTTGCTGATCAGGATCGCACCAAGGGCCGCGACGCTGATCGTCTGGCCGCTGTCGAGTGCGAGGCCCGCGTCCGAAAACGCAGTCGTGCGCGCCCACTGCAGGTCGTCGAGGAGGTAGTGGTAGTTGTAGATCGTCCCGAACGCGCCGGCGGAGAAGCCGCCGAAGTAGACGCGCATGCGATCCGGCGTGTAGCCCTCGGCCGTGGTCGCATCGAGCTCGCGCCAGATCGCGTCGCGCACCCAGCGGAGCGCCGCGCGCACGTTGAGAGCGCCGTAGCGGTGCACCGTGATCGCGTCGAAGTCGGACGTCGCACCGCCGCCGATGAAGACGTCCTGGTTGCAGTACGGGAGGTAGACCTTCGTGTAGTCCGCGAGCGGATTGATGCTCGGATCGTTCGACATCGGTCCCGTCTGCTCGGGCTGGTCTTCGAGCGACGAGAAGAGGCCCGCGGGCCGGGTCGCGCAGTCGTCCTCGAAGACGCAGACGCCGCCGCCCTGCATGCCGACCACGACGTTCTCGACCGGCGCGCCCTCGGGCGCGAGACGCACCCAGAAGGCGAACGGGCTCCCGTCGCCGCAGCGCGTGCCCCAGACAGACTCGTCGAGGACGACTTGCATGTATTCGCCGCGCGGCGGCGTCCCGACTTCGGGACGCGGCCCGCACTCGAGCGCGAACGGGGAGGAGTCGCCCCAGGAAGCTGCCGTCGAGCAATCCGCCTGGGCGAGCGCACGCGCGACGAACGTCTCGGCCGAGACGGCGACGAGGGACGAGAGGTTCGGACACGCGCTCTCGATCGCACTCTCCGCCGAGGCGGCGGCCGCCGCGATCTCGCCCTCGGCCGACGTGGCGTCGCACGCGCCGCCGTCCTCGCGGCTCTGGAGGCACGCGTTCCGCGCGCTCGTCGCGGCATCGATCAGATCTGCACCCGCCGTGTGCGCGGACTCGAGGCACGCGCGCTCGCTCGCGTCCGCGTTTCCGAGGGCGTGTCCGTGCGGTCCGCCGAAGCTCCGCGAGGCGAGCGAAGCGCTCTCCGCCCGGCAGGACGCCTGCACGCGCTCCGCGAGGGTCTCGGGCGTGAAGAGCGGACCAAAGCCCGCTTCGGCGGCATCGGCGGCCGAGCAGGCATCCGTCACTTCGTCCTCGGCGGTCGAGAGCGCCTCCGCGAGCGCGGCATTGCCCGCCGGACAGGCTCCGCCCGTCGCGAGGTAGCAATCGTGGTGCGCTGCGCTCGCCGCCTGGACGCAGGTCTCCGCGGCCGCGGCGACGGCCGAGTTGCAGCTCGGAGATCCGCCCGAGGACCCGCTGCACGCGCTCCCCACGAGGGCGAGCACCAGGGCTCCGAAGACGCCGCAGCGAAACGAATGTGTCGGTTTCATGAGCTCCCTCGCTGCTCTGCGGATACGGCGGGGGCTCCGAACCTGTCAAGACGCCTGCCCCGGCACCGCTCGTCTGCATCGCCGACGACAACGTGCCGCACCCGCTCGGGGAGCACGAACCAGTACACGCTTCTCTCGGGCGGCCGGATCCTGGTCCTTCCCCCGTTCGACGACGCGCCGGCCGTTCCGCTGCACCGCGTCGCCCCGTGAGTTGCCGCCTCTTTGACGGTCCCGTAGCAAGCCCCGCGTGAAGCTCGCCTACAGCGAAAAGCACGAAGCGCTCCGGCAGGAGCTCCGCGGGTATTACGCGAAGCTCCTCACGCCGGAGATCATGGAGGAGGTCCGCCGCAGCGAGGGCGTCGGACCGTCCGTCCGCAAGGTCGTCCGTCAGATGGGCGAGGACGGCTGGCTCGGCATCGGCTGGCCGAAGGAGTACGGCGGCCGCGGCATGACGCCGATCGAGCAGTTCGTCTTCTTCGACGAGTCGATGCGTGCGGGCGCCCCGGTGCCGATGCTGACGATCAACTCCGTCGCGCCGACGATCATGCAGTTCGGCTCGCAGGAGCAGAAGGACTTCTTCCTTCCGAAGATCCTGAAGGGCGAGATCCACTTCGCGATCGGCTACACGGAGCCTTCCGCCGGCACCGACCTCGCTTCGCTGAAGACGAAGGCGGTCCGCGACGGCGATCAGTGGGTCATCAACGGGCAGAAGATCTTCACGAGCCTTGCGACGGACTGCGACTACGTGTGGCTCGCGGTGCGCACCGACGAGAGCGTCAAGAAGCACAAGGGCATCTCGATCATCATCGTCCCGGCGGGCACGGACGGCTTCAAGGTGCAGCCCATCAAGAACATGGGCAACTTCAACACGAACTGCACGTTCTACGAGGACGTGCGCGTTCCGGTGTCGAACCTGGTCGGGGAGCTGAACGGCGGCTGGCGCCTGATCACGAATCAGCTCAATCACGAGCGCGTCACGCTCTGCAGCGCCGGCATGATCGAGGGCGTCTTCCGCGAGCTGGTCCAGTGGGCGAAGGACACGCGCCGTCCCGACGGCAGGCGGATGGTCGACGACGAGTGGGCGCAGATCGCGATCGCGCGCATCCACGCCCGCATCGACTTCCTGCGGCTCATGAACTTCAAGGTTGCGTGGTGCGCCGAGCAGGGGATGCCGTTGCAGCCGGCGCACGCTTCGAGCGTCAAGGTGTTCGGGACCGAGTTCTACCTCGAGGCGCTGCGATCGATGCTCGAGATCCTCGGACCCGTCGCGAACCTCCGTCGCGGCACCCGCGAGGCCGTCCTCGGCGGACGCGTGGCCGAGCTGCTGCGCGGCCTGCACATCCTCACGTTCGGCGGCGGCACGAACGAGATGCAGCGCGACCTGATCGCTCTCTTCGGCTTGAACCTTCCCGTCGCGCCGCGGATGTAGCGGCGGCTCGGAACGCGCAGGAGGATCACGTGGACTTCACCCTCACCGACGAACAGAAAGCGCTCGCCGAGCTCGCCGAGCAGATCCTGAACGATCACGCGACGCTCGAGCGCTCGAAGGCTCTCGAGGAATCGTCCGAGCGGATCGACCGCGACGCGTGGAAGCGCCTCGCCGAGTCGGGGCTCGTGGGCATCGCGATCCCCGAAGCGTACGGCGGCGCCGGGGCGGGCTTCGTCGACGTCTGCCTCGTGCTCGAGCAGGTGGGACGGAAGGTCGCGCACGTGCCGTTCCTTCCGACCGTCGTCTACGGCGCGCTGCCGATCGCGGAGTTCGGCTCGGAGGGCCAGAAGAAGCGCTTCCTGCCGGGCGTCGCCAAGGGCGACCTGTTGTTGACTGCCGCCTTCGCCGAGTTCGGCACCGAAGCGCGCGAGCCGGTGACGACCGCGAAGCGCGCGGGAGAGGGCTTCCGGCTCGACGGCGTCAAGATGGCGGTTCCGATCGCGGCGCAATCGGAAGTCGTTCTCGTTCCGGCGAAGCTCGAGGACGGCGGCGTCGCGGTCTTCCTCGTCGATCCGCGTGCGAAGGGGGTGCAGCTCGACGCGCAGGAGACGACGAACTGGGAGACCGAGTACAAGATGACGCTCGACGGCGCGACCGTCGACCGCTCGGCCGTCCTCGGCTCGACGGAACGTGGTGAGGAGATCCTCGGCTGGATCGTCGACCGTGCGACCGCGGGTCTCTGCGCGATCGCGAGCGGCGTCGCGCAGTCGGCGCTCCGCATCACGGCGGACTACGCCTCGAACCGGAAGCAGTTCGAGAAGCCGATCGCGTCGTTCCAGGCCGTGAGCCAGCGTCTCGCGGACGGCTTCATCGACAACGAGGCGATGAACCTGACGATGTGGCAGGCGGTGACGCGCCTCGCCGGCGGCATGCCGTCGGACGAGGAGATCGCGACCGCGAAGTACTGGGCCGGCGAAGGCGGCAGCCGGATCGGCCACACGGCGCTGCACATCCACGGCGGCATCTCGATCGACGTCGACTACCCGATCCAGCGCTACTTCCTCTGGGCGAAGCAGATCGAGTACACGCTCGGGTCGCCGACGATCCAGCTGAAGCGGCTCGGCGCGCTCCTCGCAGCGGACTGAGGAGACGGCCTCGCCTACCCGTGCGAGTCGGGATCAAGGCGGCGGCGGAATCACCCGAAAGCCCTCACGGCGGGCGGCGGCGGCGAGTCGACCGTCGAAGGTGTGCACGATGCGATCTTCCGGACGGCCGACCGCCCACTCCACGGCGGCGCCGAGCTGCAGCGCATCGGCGGCACGCAGCGCGTGCAAGCGCAGGAGACGCATCGCGCGCAGCTTGACCGCCTCGACGTCCACGACGACGTGGCTCGCGCGTACCAGCTCCTCGGTGCGCCGCTCGGCGGCGTCGGCTTCCGCTTCGGACATCGCACCCTCGCGCACGAGACGTCGAACGGCCGACGCAACCTCGATCGGCGTCAACGTCCACACGGCGATCGCGCCGTCCTCGTCGAGCCAGCGATCGGCCGCGGACGAATCAGGTTGCGCGACGAGAAGGGGCACGATCGCCGAGCTGTCCCAGAACCTCACCGCCCTTCCTCGCGCTCGTCGAGCACCGCGGCGACCAGATCCGCTTGAACCTTCGGCCGATCCGCGAGCCATCGCTTGGGAATTCCGACACCGGCGCGGCGAATCGTCCCGCGCCGCTCGAGCTCGTCGAGCCAATCGTCGTCGCCGGCCTGCGGTGCGGCGTGCCCGCCCGCGGGCTCGATGCGGGCGATCACGCGATCACGATCGCGGACGAGGACCGTCTCGCCGCGCCGCACCAGGCGCAGATAGTGGCTGAGCCGATTCTTGAGCTCCGACACGTTGACGGACGACATGGCCCTAACCTAGCCTCTGAAAGAGGCCTTCACAAGGTCATGATTGGCGTCGGGCCGAGCAAGGCGCGCGCTAGAACCTCACCGGGAGAGAGACCAACCCGCGAAGGACGGGGTTCGACCGGTAGGCGGGCGCCTCGTCTTCGAGCTCCATGTTCGGGAACCGCTCGATCAACGCACGGAGCGCGATCTCCCCCTCCAGCCGCGCGAGCTGCGCGCCGAGACAGAAGTGCGCGCCGAAGCCGAAGGCGACGTGCGGGTTCGGGTCGCGCTCGACGTCGAGGCGCTCGGGCTCCGTGAAGACGGCGGGATCGTGGTTCGCCGCGCCGATGCCCACGAGGACGAGCGAGCCCTCCTCGAGCTCGTGGCCGTCGAGGACGACGTCCTCCGTCGTCACGCGCAAGGTGGCTTGCACGGGACCGTCGAAGCGGAGCAGCTCCTCGATCGCAGTCGGAAGGAGCGACGGCTCGCGGCGGAGTCGCGCGAGCTCGTCGGGCTCGCGCAGGAGCGCCAGGAGCCCGTTCCCGATCAGGTTCGTCGTCGTCTCGTGGCCGGCGATCAGGATCAAGTTGCTGGTCGCGAGGAGCTCGGCGTCCGTGAGCGCGTCGTGCTCCTCCTGCGCGAGCACCATCGCGCTGATCAGGTCGTCGCGCGGCTCGCGACGCCGAGCCGCGACGATCTCGGCCAGGTAGCCGAAGAGCCGCTGCGCCGCGGGGAGGCTCGACTCGCGCGCTTCGGTCGGGTTCGCTCGACCGACTCCGGCCACGACCTCGGAGGCCCACTCCTTGAACTTCCGATGGTCCTCCGGGGGAACGCCGAGGAGCTCGGCGATCACGATCGCCGGAAGCGGCGCCGCGATCGCGTCGATCACGTCCATCCGCTTGCGATGCATCACCGGCTCGAGAAGCTCGTCGACGATTCTTTGGACATGGCCGCGCAGCCCGGCGATGCGCCGCGGCGTGAACGCCTTGTTGACGAGCTTGCGGACGCGCGTGTGATCCGGCGGGTCCATCGTCAGCATCGAGCGCAAGCCCTGCGCGGTCTGCTGGATGAACGCCGGCAGACGGTCGAGGTTGTCTCGGATCAGCGGCGCGCGCAGGCGGTCGACCGAGAAGCGCGGATCGCGGAGCACCGCGCTCACGTCTTCGTGGCGCGTCAAGAACCAGACGCCCGGACCGTCCCAGCCCTCGATCGGCATGCGCATCACCGGCCGCACCGTGCGGAGCAGCGCGTAGACCGCGAAGGGGTTCTCGAGCGCGCCGCTGCTGCGCAGCGGGAGGAAGAGGTCGAACTGCCGCGCTTCCCTGCGAGCTTCCTGGACCGTCGCCGTCGCCGTTGCCATCGCTTGGGTCTCCTTCTGGTCTTGATAATGACCGACCAGTCGGTCATTATCAAGACGCCAATGCCGAAAATTGCCGCCACCGCTCGAGATGCCTTCTACGACACCCGGCGAACCGAGATCGCGGAGGCCGCCGTGCGGCTCTGGGCCGAGAGGGGCTTCGACGCGACCTCGGTCGCGCAGGTCGCGGAGGCGGCCGGGATCTCGAAGGGCTCCTTCTACCTCTACTTCGCGAGCAAGCAGGCGCTGCTCGAGGCCGTCCTGCAGCGCTACTCGCTGCTGCCGAGCATCCACCGGTTGGCGGAGAACCTCGCCGACGCGACTCTCGAGGAGGCGGTCGATGCGTTCGTCCGCCAGGCCTGGCGCCACCTCTCCGAGCATCGCGATCTCGTGCTTCTCGCGTTGCGCGAGCTCCCGACGCACGTCGACCAGCTGCAGGGCGTGCTCGAGCGCGTCTTCGTCCCCGGCAACAAGCTCATCGCGGACTATCTCGAATCTCGCCTGGGCGAGGCGCGTGCACGGGAGATCTCGCTCATCGTCGCCGGCCGGGGTCTCATCGGCATGATCCTGATGATGTTTCTTTCGCACAGCATCCTCGACGCGGGACGCTTTCTTCCCCTCGGCGAGGACCAGATCGTCTCCACCATCGCGCAGGTGTTCCTGCACGGTGTGGCGGGAGCGAAGGGAAGCACGGCGGGATGAGAAATCTCCGGGGGTACCGAGTCCTCTACGTGGCGCAGTCGCTCCTCCGCGTCCTGCCGCGGTACTGGGCCCTCCTTCTGTACGAGCGCTTCGCAGGGAAGCCCGCTTCGCAAGCGGCCTGGGATCGCGCGCATCGCGCCGCCGCAGCGCAGCTTCGTCGTACCGCGCTCGCTCTGCGCGGCGGGTTCGTCAAGGTGGCGCAGATCGCGGGTGCGCGTGCCGACGTGCTGCCGAAGCCGTTCATCGACGAGCTGAGCCAGTTCCACGACGACGTGCCGCCGCGTCCCTTCGAGGCACTGCGGCCCTCGATCGAAAGCGAGCTCGGTGCGCCACTGGAGGAGATCTTCGCTTCGATCGAGCCGACGCCGCTCGGAGCGGCCTCGCTCGCCCAGGTCCACCGCGCCCGGCTGCGCGACGGCTCCGACGTCGTGATTAAAATCCAGTATCCCGAGGCGCGGCGCATCTTCCCGCTCGACCTCCTCCTCGCCCGCCGGGTGGCGGGACTGGTCCAGCGGATGCAGTCCGTGATCGATTTCGAGAGCCTCGCCACCGAGATCACGCGCTTCGTCGAGATGGAGCTCGACTTCCGCCGCGAAGCGCAGTCGATGGCGCGGCTCGGCCGCATCCTCTCGACGCTCGATCTCGTTCGCGTTCCGCGCATCTTCGAGGAGTACACGCGTGATCGCGTGCTCGTGATGGAGCTCCTCGACGGGATCCAGGTCACGCGCGTGCGCGAGCTGCGAGCCGCCGGCCACAAGCTCTCGGACGTCGCGCGAAAAGTGGGCGCTCTCTACGGCGGGATGCTCTTCGAGTACGGGTTCTTCCACGGCGATCCGCACCCCGGGAACCTTCTCGTCCTCGCGGACGGCCGCATCGGGCTCCTCGACTTCGGGCTCTGCAAGGAGCTGCCGGCCGGGTTTGCGCGCTCGGTCGCGCAGATGATGGTCTCGGCGCTGATCGGCGACCGTGCCGAGACGCTCGAGGCGGCCCGGCAGCTCGGATTCGAGATCGACGCGGTCGGTCCCGATGCACTGCGCTCGCTGATGCTGAGCGTCCTCGGCGACTCCTCGGAGGACGGGAACCTGCTCTCGGTCCTCGGGAGCACGCGGATCCGGCGCATCCCGGAGGACTTCGCTCTCGTCCTGCGCACGATGATCCTCCTGAACGGGCTCTCGCACCGGCTCGCTCCGGGACGGCGGCTGCTGCAGGCGGCGCTTCTCGAGCACCTCGCCGCCGGCGCGCGCGCCGGTGCGAGTGGCGAGGCTGGGGAAGCCGCGATGCTCGCGGCTTCTTAGGCTTAGGCGAGCCCTGCGCGCGCGGGCGGTCGCTGCTACGGAACGCGAGATGGAAGCCGGACGCACGCTCTCGCCCACACCCATCATCGACTCCGACCATCCCGCCGTGATCGACTACGCTCGCCGGGCGGCGGGCGACGCCACGGACCCGCGGGAGCGCGCGGTGCGCCTCTATCGCGCGGTACGAGACGACGTCGTCTACGATCCGTACGGGCTCGGTCTCGACGCGGCGAACATGCGCGCGTCCGCGACGCTCGCGCACGGTCGCGGGTGGTGCGTCGCGAAGGCGGTCCTGCTCGCCGCGTGCGCGCGCGCCGAAGGCATCCCCGCGCGCCTCGGCTTCGCGGACGTGCGGAACCACCTGAGCACGGAGAAGCTGCGCGCCGCGATGGGTACCGACGTGTTCGTCTTCCACGGCAACACGGAGCTCCAGATCGAAGGCCGCTGGGTGAAGGCGACGCCGGCCTTCAACAAGGAGCTGTGCGCGAAGTTCGGCGTCGAGCCGCTCGAATTCGACGGCGTCCACGACTCGCTGCTGCAGGCCCACGACGGCGCGAAGCGGACGTTCATGGAGTACGTGCGCAACCGCGGCAGCTACGACGACGTCCCGCTCGACGAGATCCTCGCCGCGTTCCGCGAGACGTACCCGACGATGTTTCGCGCCGCGGGCGGGAGGAAGCTCGAGGGCGACTTCGGCGCCGAGGGCGCGGCGGAGCGGGAGCGCGGATGATCGACGACGTCGTCGCGTACGTGCGCCACCTGATCGCGACGTCGAAGGGCTCGTAGCCGTTCGCTCCGACGCCGGGCGACCCCGACGTACGGTCAGATCGAGCCCGTCCGTCAGGTACCGTAGCGGTCCCAGCTCGTGACGCTTCTCGCATCCGGACGCGTCGTGGGGCCGAACTTCCCGGTCGGCCAGCCGACCGGGACGATCGCAGCGAGCGTCGCGGTCGACGGCAGGCCCAGCACCTTCTCGAACTCGCCCGGCACGAAGAAGTGCTGCGTCGTGAGTACTGCGCCGAGCCCGAGAGCACGCGCCGCGAGGAGGAGGTTCTGCACCGCCGGGTACGCGGTGGCACCGTCGGCGATACCGCTCGTTCGGCCCATGCTCCTGGCGAGACGCACCGCGCCGCCGATCCCGAAGTGGCTCACGAGCTTCACCAGGGTCGACGGCGAAGCCATGACCTTCGTCATCAGCTCGTCGCGTTCGACGCAGACACAGACGATTGCGGGGATGTCGAGGAAGTTGTCGAGCTGCCAGGTCGCCGCCGCGAGCATGCGGTTCCGCGCCGCCAGGTCCTCGCCGGGACGCGCTTCGGCGACGGCGACGGTGTCGAGATAGAAATTCCAGGTCTTCCGCCAGAGGTCGCGCATGCGCTCCTTCTGCGCGCGGTCACGGACGATCACGAAGCGCCAGTTCTGCGCATTCGAGCCGCTCGGCGCATGAAGCGCGGCGTCGACGAGCTGGAGCAGCGTCTCCTCGGGTACGGGATCGGGCTTCAGGCGCCGCATCGCGCGGCAGGTGTAGAGGACGTCGAACAGGCGAGCGTCGCTGGACGGCATCGTCATGGCGCCACGTACAGCAAGGGTCCCGCGCGAGCGCAAGAGACGCTCGGCGGGGCCCATGGGGCGGCCTCGATCGGCCGATGGCTGCTCCTCTCCGGACGGCCCGTGAGCCGGTGCGTCAGCGCCCTTCTCCTTCCCCACGCCGGTCGTTTCGTGCCACGACGTCCGGCATGGGGAACGAGCTGCAGGGCAAGGTTTGCATCGTCACCGGCGCCGGCTCGGGCATCGGTGCGGCGGGCGCGCGCCGCTTCGCCGCCGCGGGAGGACGCGTCGTCGCGGCGGACGTCGCCGAGGACGCGGCGAAGGCGATCGCCGCGGAGGTCGGCGGGCTCGCGGCACCGACGGACGTCGCCGACGAGGAATCGGTTGCCCGGCTCGTCGCGATCACGCTCGAGCAGTACGGCCGCCTCGACGTGCTCTGGGCGAACGCCGGGATCGCCGGCAACCGCGCTCCCTGCGCGGATCATGCGACGCAGGACTGGGAGCGCGTGCTGCACGTCAATCTGACGGGCGTGTTCTTCAGCCTGCGCGCCGCGCTGCGCCCCATGATCGAGGCGAAGAGCGGCGCCCTCCTCGCGACCGCGTCCGTCGCCGGCCTGCAGCCGAGCGGCGGAAGCCCGGCGTATCACGTCGCGAAGGCGGGCGTCGTCATGCTCGTCCAGCACGTCGCGAACGCGTACGGATCGCTCGGCATTCGCGCGAACGCGATCTGCCCGGGCCTCACCGACACGCCGATCCTGGATCCGTTCGCGCAGGCCGCGGGAGGTCGCGAGGTGCTGTTCGACTACCTGCGGCCGCGCATCCCGCTCCGGCGGGCCGCGCTACCCGAGGAGATCGCCGAGGTCGCGACCTTCCTCGCGAGCGATGCCGCCTCGTATCTGAACGGCGCCGCCGTGCCCGTCGACGGCGGCTTCCTCGTCACCTGAGCGCTCGCCCCGTCGACGGCGGCTTCCTCGTCACCTGAGCGCTCGCCCCGTCGACGGCGGCTTCCTCGTCACCTGAGCGCTCGCCGCAGAGCGGAGGGCTCCGCATGGACTCGAAGACCGTCACTGAAGTCGCGGCGAAATCGCACGCCGGGACCATCTCCTTCCCCGACGGAGTCGCCCAGCTCCTCGAGGCCTCACGCAGCGCTACTTCGCCTTTCTGCGCGGAAAGCGTCACGTACCTGGGTCGTCAGGGCGATCAGCACGTCGAGTGGTTTCCCGGCGCCGGCCCGAGCCCCGACTGACGGTCAGACCGCGACGACGACCAAGTGCAGGCCGCTCGGGCTCTCGTCGTCGCGCTCGACGTCCGCGTACACCGGCTGCGTGTGGTGCGCCCGGTCGGAAGCACGCTCGGCGAGGCTCGACGAGCGGTTCGGCGCACGGCGCTTCCGCTTCCCGCGCTCGACGCGGTGGCTCCGGCGCCGCCGTCCGATCTGCGCGACCACCTCCTCGGGCGGCGCGCTCAGCAGACGGAAGCGCAGGTCCTCGACGTCGAGATCGAGAGCGGTGCAGATGCTGTCGAACGAGAACACCCAGTTGTCGCCGCGCTCGCGGATCCAGCCTTCTGCTTGACGCGCTTCCTTGCGCGCCTTCGCGTTCGCGCTCTTCACGTCGCGCAGGCAGTAGATCGCATCCTCCAGGATCGCGAGCATCAGCCCGCGCACCCCGGCCGGCACGGCGATCGTGTCCTGCGAGCTGGGAAGCTGCGTGGGAAGGAGCGTCTCGGGCGTGAAGAGCCGCGACGTATCGGTCTCGCGACGCCGCCCCTCCGTCCGAAGACCCGTGTCTCCGCCGAAGCCGCCGAGCGTCGTCATCATGCCTTCTGCCTTCACGGATTTGCTCCCTTCCTCGTGTCGTTGCTGCGGCGTTCGCACACCGCTCGTCACGATGATTTGGCAACTGGCATGCCACTCGCCCGAGACCGTTCTGTGAGGGGTTTTCGCCGGTCCGCGCAGACGTGTCCCCGGCGGGTGACAGCGCGCGTTCACGGGCGGTCACACTGCTCCTTCGAAACGGAGCAAGCGGGTTTCTCCGCGGTGGCGCAGGCGCCTTGCGGGCGCTCACGCGCTGCACACGGGCGCTCGCGCTCTTCCCTCAGCTACGGCGAAGGCGCCACATCCCGTGTGGGCGTCTCGTGGGAGGGACGGTGCGATGGGGCACGAGCTGCTGATTGCGGCGATGTGGGTCTGGGGGCTGGCTTCGCTTCCCGAGCAAACGCCCGTCCCTCTCGCGAACCTCGGCCGCGCGCTCTTCTGGTTGATGATCTTCGCGCACGGCGTCGAAGTGTTCGCGTACTACGACGTCATTCGCGAAGCGCCCGGCTCGACCGCTTCGAACGTGGCGCGCACGTTCCTCTGGGGCAGCATCCACCTGCGCGAAATAGGCGCGATCAGTTGAACGAGAGGGGCGCCGCCCCTCTCCTCCACGCGGCAAAGCCCAAGCTGCGCCTCCCCTCCCCGCTCGCTCTCGCTCGGCCGCGCGCACGGCGCGCGGAGGCTCTGCGGTTACTTGCCGGTCGGGACGTCGCGGAAGGGCTTGTCCTTGTCGAGGCGGATCTCGGGCGGCAGTCCGAGGACGCGCTCCGCGATGATGTTGCGCAGTACCTCGTCGGTGCCGCCCGCGATGCGGATGCCGGGCGACGCGAGGTACATCTCCTGCCACATGACGTCGTCGCCGACCGCGTCGCGATCGAGAAGGCCGCCCGAAGCGCCCTGCAGCTCGACCGCGAATGCCGCCATCTGCTGGCCGAGAGGCGCGCCGATCGCCTTTCCGATCGAGCCCTCGGGTCCCGGTGTCGCGCCGCGCAGGATCGCGGACAGCGTGCGGTAGCCCGTGTACTGCAGGCCCTTGCTCGTCACGTAGAAGTCGGCGAGCCGCTGGCGCACCGCCGAGTCCTCGATCGCGGGGCGTCCGTTCCGCCGGCTGCGCCGCGCGAGATCGAGAAGACGACGGAAGCCGCCGCCCGCTCCGCCCGAGCCGATCGCGACGCGCTCGTTCATCAGCGTCGTCAGCGCGACCTTCCAGCCGTCGCCGACCGCGCCGATCCGGTTCGCGTCCGGCACGCGCACGTCCGTGAAGAACACCTCGTTGAAGCTCGACGTGCCGCTGATCTGCTTGATCGGCCGCGCCTCGACGCCGGCCGAGCGCATGTCGATCACGAAGTACGTGAGCCCCTTGTGCTTCGGGACGTTCGGGTCGGTGCGCGTGACGATCATGCCCCAGTCCGAGTAGTGCGCGCCGGTGCTCCAGATCTTCTGACCGTTGATGACCCAGTCGTCGCCGTCGCGAACCGCGGTCGTGCGGAGGCCGGCGAGGTCCGATCCGGCTGCGGGCTCGCTGAAGAGCTGGCACCAGATCTCCTGGCCGCGCGCCATGTCGCGGAGCCACCGGTCCTTCTGCTCCTTCGTGCCGTGCGCCATCAGCGTCGGGCCGAGCATGCCGTGGCCGATCGCGTAGATGTTCGGCGGGAGCGAGTACTTCGCTTCCTCCTGGCCCCAGATCACGGCCTCCATCCGGCCCATCTCCTGGCCGCCGGCGTCCTTCGGCCAGGTGAGGCAAGCCCATCCCTCATCGAACTTCTTCGCCTGCCACGCCTTCGCGCGCGCGATCGCGCCGCTGTCCTCGCGCTCGCCGTACGGATTCGCGTCGTCGTGCGCGCGCTTCTGAGCGTTCTTGTCGAGCCAGGCGCGCACGCGGGCGCGGAACTCGGCTTCCTTCGGGGTATCGTCGAAATTCATGGGCGATCTCCTTCTCCGAGAGAGGTCCGCGCCGCCTCAGGCGGCTTCGCTCGCCTCGAGCCGGCGAATCAGCTTCTCGCGCCACGCTCCGGCGCTGCCGAGCGCGAGGCCGAGGAGCTTCGCGCGCCGGTAGAACAGGTGGCAGTCGAACTCCCAGGTGTAGCCGACGCCGCCGTGGAGCTGGATCATCTCCTCACTCGCGATGACGAACGCCTCGGAAGCGGCGACGCGCACGTTGCACGCCGCGAGCGCCAGCTCCGAGTTGTCCGTCGAGAGCGCCCACGCCGCGAAGTAACCGTTCGAGAGCGCGATCTGGTTCCGCGCGTACATGTCCGCCATGCGGTGCTTCAGCACCTGGAACGAGGCGACCGGTCGCCCGAACGCGTAGCGGTTCATCGTGTAGTCGCGCGTGATGTCGAGAGCGCGCTCGGCGCCGCCGATCTGCTCGAAGCCCATCATCACCGCGGCGCGATCGAGAAGACGGTCGGTCTGCGCGATGCCGTCGCCGGCCTTGCCGAGGACCTCGGCCGGAGCACCGTCGAAGGTGAGCCGCGCCTGCGAGCGGCTCGGGTCGAACGAGTCGAGCGACTCACGCTCGACGCCGTTCCCCTGCAGGTCGACGAGGAGAAGCGAGTGCCCCTGCCCGTCTCGCGCGAGCACGACGCCGAGGTGGGCGACGTCGCCGTCGAGCACCGGGATCTTGGAGCCGCGGAGCGCCCCGCCCGAGAGCTGCGCCTGGACCTCGTTCGGCTCCGGATCGCCGAGCGCCTCGTTCACCGCGAAGGTGCCGATCACCTCGCCGGAGCAGAGCCGCGGCAGCCACTGCTTCTTCTGCGCTTCGCTGCCGAAGAGGAGGAGCGCCTCCGTCGCGAGATAGACGGAGGACGCGAAGGGGATCGGCGCCAAAGCGCGACCGAGCTCTTGTGCGATCAGCACGAGCTCGAGATGACCCAGCTCCGTTCCGCCGTACTCGGCGGGAACCACGGTCCCGAGCCAGCCCATCTCGGCGACGCCCTTCCAGAGATCCTGCGCGTACGACTCGTCGGACTCGAGGACGCGGCGGCACACGTCGAGGCCGCAGTGCTCCGCGAGGTACTCGCGCGCGTTCTTCTGGATGAACTTCTGATCGTCGGAGAACTCTAGATTCATCGAACCTCCTCGAGGGTCGGACGGGCGTCCTTTACCATTCAGGCGGACTTGCGCCCGCCCGGATCGCCGCCCTGGATGCGGGCGAACCGGGGGGAGCGCTTCTCGACGAAGGCGGACACGCCTTCCTTGAAATCGGGCTGGCGGAAGCTCTCGAGCATGCGGCCGAAGGCGTCCTTCTCGGCGGTCTCGAGGGACTCGAGCAGGTGCTCGTACACCTGCCGCTTCATGATCGCGATCGAGGCGGGCGAGCAGGTCGCGGCCATCTCTTCGACGTACGAACGTACGAACGGGAGGAGCTCGTCGTGCGGGAGGACGCGGTTCACGAGCCCGATCCGCTCCGCCTCGGCCGCTTCGACCTTGCGCGCGGAGAAGAGGAGATCCATCGCGTGCGCCGGTCCGAGGAGACGCGGCAAGAGCCAGCTCGAGCCCCACTCCGCGACGAGACCGCGGCGCGAGAACGCGGTCATGAAGGACGCGCGATCGGAAGCGAAGCGGAGGTCGCACGCGGCGACGATCGGCACCGCCATGCCCGCGACCGGCCCATTGACGGCGGCGATCACCGGCTTCCGCACGGACATGAGGTAGGTGTACGTGCCGCGGAACGACTTCGGCATGTCCGCGCGTCCCGGTTCGGCCGCGAGCGCCTCGGGCGGCGCCGCTTCGCGCTGTCCGCCGGTCAATCCCTGCAGGACCTTCATGTCCGCGCCGGCGCAGAACCCTCGGCCCGCGCCCGTCAGGACGATCGCGACGACGCGCGCATCGCTCTCCGCCGCGGCGACCGCGTGGCGAACCTCGGCGGCCATCCGGTCGGTCCACGCGTTCAGCTTGTCCGGGCGGTTGAGCGTGACGGTCGCGACGGGGTCGTCGACCTCGTAGAGGATCTGCTCGTACATCCGTGCCTCCTGAGTCGGGGTATTCTCCTAACGCGCGGCGAGGCCGCGAGGCCAGAGGGCCCGGCGTTCTTTGACGGCCACCGGAGCTGCGGCTAGCCTGACCGGGCGTATGTCGAGCCGCCCCGGCGCAACGCCGAAGCCCATGGCGTGCGCGCTCGGCGCCCTCGCCTTCCTCCTGGCCGTGTCGCTCCGCGTCCACGCAGAAGCCGCGCCGGACGCGGCCGCGCCTCTCGCCGACGCGCAGGGACGGCGCCCGAACGTCCTTCTCGTCACCGTCGACACGCTCCGCGCGGATCACCTCGGCGCGTACGGATACGCCGTCCCGACCTCGCCCGAGATCGACCGGATCGCGGCCGAAGGAGTTCTCTTCACGCGCGCGATCACACCCGTCCCGACGACCGCGCCCGCCCTCGCGTCGCTCGTCACCGCGCAGCACGTCGACGTGCACCGCGTCCGTGGCAACACGTCCGAGCTCGACGGCGAGCTCGCGACGCTCGGCGAGGCGTTCGCCGCAGCCGGGTACGCCACCGCGGGCTTCTTCGGCAACGGCGCAATCCGCGAAGGCTTCGGACAGGGCCTCTCCACATGGGAGCCGTTCGATCCGAGCTATTTTTCGCATGACGCCGTCGGGACGAAGAAGGCGCTCGCGTGGCTCACGCAGGCGAAGGAGCCCTGGTTCCTCTGGATCCACTTCATGGACCCGCACGGCCCGTACAACTCGTCGCCGCCGGCGAAGAGCGCTTCGTTCACCTATCCGGCCGACGCGGCGCTCGATCGCGAGATCCCGGTCTCCGACAAGAACGCGATCTTCGGCGAGGTTCCGCGCTACCAGAAGCTCCGCGGCACGAAGCGCGTCGTCGACTGGGTGCGACGCTACGACGGCGAGATCCTCGGTACCGACGAGGAGGTCGGAAGCCTGCGTCGCGCCCTCGAAGAGCGCGGCCTCCTCGATCGCACGCTGATCGTCGTCACCGCGGATCACGGCGAAAGCCTCGGCGAGGACGACTACTTCTTCCAGCACGGCTCGCTCCTGAACGAAGCTTCGTTGCGGATCCCACTCGTGCTGCGCCATCCGAAGCTTCCCGCGGGACGCAAGATCGACGCGCCGGCTTCGCTGATCGACGTGTTCCCCACGCTGTCCTCGCTCCTCGCGCTGTCGCCGCCCGCGAAGGGATCTTCGGGACGCGATCTCGGGCCTGCGATCCTCGACGAAGAGGGCGGCGAAGCGCGCGAGGACGAGGAGCGGATCGACCTCGTCTACAACGTGACGCCGGCGCGGCTCGTCGCGGTTCGCAGCGAAGCGTTCGAGCTCCGCGGCACGCCCGCGCAAGGCGAGCGCCCGAACGAGCAGTTCGAGCGGCTCGATCTCTTCCGCGTGGACGGCGCCACGAAGAAAGCCGTCTCGCTCGACGAACACACGGAGGTCGTCGCCAAGCTTCGGCCGGTGCTCGAGACCGCCGGACGCCGGCTCGGCGCCCTCGCCGAGCGCCCGCAGCGCGAGCCGTCGAAGGAAGAGCGCGATCGGCTGCGTGCTCTGGGCTACGTCGACTGAGCTCGAGCTCAGCCTAGCCTGCGTCGCGGCGGATCCGCGAACCCGGGCGGTAATCCCCCTTGCCCCAGTTCACCGGACAGTGCGAGGATCGCCTCTCCGGCAACCTCGCCGCGCCGCCGCTCGCCACCAGAAGGAAGACTCGATGCTCGCCCCGCCACCGTTCCGGCTCGCCCTGCGCGCCGGTCTCGCGTTCGCGGTGGCCCTCGCGTGATCCTCCGTACGAGCGGACGCGTTTCCCGGCGAGCTCGCCTGGCAGGAACAGCTCGACGTCGGCGGCACGACGGACGAGACTCGCGCGCTCGCTCCGTCGGGAGACTGGTTCATCGTCGCCGGCGACGGCTCCGACGAGGGCGTCGCAACCTGGCTCGTCCGCGCCTACGACGCGAAGCATGGCGGCGCGCTTCTGTGGGACGACGTGCTTCCGAACCCGGCAGGGGCGACGGAGGCGCGCGCGATCGCGGCCGCCGCGAGCCGCGCCGTCGTCGCGGGATTTCGCGAAGCGCCGGCGGGCGACGAATGGCTCGTGCGCGCGTACGACGCGAAGCGCGGCACACTGCTCTGGGACGATCAGCTCAACGTCAACGGTGGCGACGCGCGCGCGAACGCCGTCGCCGTCAAGGGCCGAAGGACGATCGTCGCCGGCGAGGTGACGGCCGCCGGAGAGACGAACTGGCTCGTGCGCGTCTACGATACGAAGACGGGCGAGACGATCTGGGCCGACCAGCCGAGCGGTACGACGAGTAGCGGCCGCGGTGCCGAATCCGTCGTCGTGTCGGGCTCGCGCGTCGTCGTCGGCGGCGGTGCCGAGGACGGCAACGGCAACCTGGACTGGCGGCTCCGCGCGTACGATCTGCACGCCGGCACGCTCCTCTGGGAAGCGGAGCTCGATCTCGAAGGAGAGGACGACGTCCTCGTCGATCTCGCGATGAAGGGGTCCCGCCTCCTCGCCGGCGGAAACGTGGCGTCGGCCGAGGGAAATCAGGATCTCTTCGTCCGCGTCTATGACACCCTCGACGGCAGCGTGGAGTGGTCCGACCGGATCGACGGTGCGGCGGAAGGAGACGACGAGCTCACGGGCGTCTGGATGCACGGGCTCTTCTCGTTCGTGTCGGGGCGCGTCGACGACGACGCGTATGCACAGATGAACCTCTCGAAGACCGGCATCCGCGCGTGGGACGAGGCCTTCGGCAGCGACGAGCTCGACCGCGCGGAGGACCTCACGTTCAAGGGCAACGACATCCACGTCGTCGGCTGGACGGAGTCGGACGGGTCGACGGACGGCTTCGTTCGCGCCCTCGACTTCCTCACGGGCCAGCTCCGCTGGGAGGCCGTGCTCGACCTCGAGGGGAGCGACGCGCTCGAGCACGTCGTCGTCTTCGGCTCGCTCGTCTACTCGATCGGCGAAGCGGATCGCGAAGGCGACCGCGACTGGCTCGTCGAGGTCCGCGAGAGATACTGAGCTTTCGCGGGAAACGGCCCGCGCGCGGATCACGGGCCCGGCGGCGGCAGGAACGCCATGTCGAAGCCGTGGTTGCCGTCGACCCAGTAGAGGTCGGGATCGAAGCTCACCGGCTCTGGCGTGAGCACCTGCGAGAGGATCGTCCCCTCCGTCAAGCCGCACCAGTGCTTCAGGATCGTTCCGTACACGTCGCGGAAGTCGCGAGCGCGCCACGGGTTCGCGGGCGCCTGCGAGTAGGTCGTGTTCCCGTTCATGTCGAGCACGCCGGGCGTGATGTTCGGATGCGCGCCGTAGAGCCCGCCCGCGATCGATCCTCCGACGACGAACATGGGCGCGAGCGACCCGTGGTCCGTTCCGTTGCCGTTCTGCTGGATGCGGCGACCGAAGTCGCTCCAGACGAGGATGCAGAGCTCGTCGCCGACGCCCATGTCGGTGCAGTCGTCGTGGAAGAGCTGCAGCGCGTCGCCGAAGGCGCGCAGGAGCTCGTAGTGCCGCGCGCCCGGAACGGCCAGGCCCTGGCTCGAGTGTGTGTCGTAGCCGTCCAGGCGGACGTGGAAGAAGCGCGCCTCCATGCCGGGCGCCCCCGTCGAGACGCCGTAGATCACCTTCGCGACCTCGCGGAGGTCGCGCGCCGGAGCCGTGTCGAGATCGTCATACGCGGCGTTCCACGACGCGCGCGCGGTCTCGTAGCCCTCGGCGAAGGACTCGCTCGCGACGAGTGCCGCGGCGCCGGTCGAGCCGAGATGCGCGAGCTGGTTCTGTTCGGTCGCGCTCGCCTCGTCGTACAGCGTCGCGAAGCACGCACGCTTCGCCGCGTCGTCGGCGGGAAAATCCAGATCGTATGCGAATCCCAGGTCGTCGAGCGTCTGAACGGCGATCACGCTCGTCGCCGTCTGCTCGAACGACGGCGCGATGATCGCACCGATGTTGACGGCGGGAATGTTCGTGCCGCCGTAGCCGAGAGAAACGAGCGAATCGCCGATCCAGCCGCTGACGTTCGCGTCGTCCACGATCGGATGGCCGGTCTGCCAGGCTCGCTTCGAGCCGTCGTGCGAGAGGCGCGGCTCGGGATAGCCGCAGCCCTGCAAGATGGCGCAACGACCGGCGTCGAAGAGCGCCTTGACGCCCGCGAGCGCGGGATTGAGGCCGAGCTGTGCCCCCGTCGCGGAATCCGCGCCGATCGGGAGCAGGCTTCCCGCCGGAATGCGCAGGTTGTCTCGCGCGCCCTCGTAGTCGGTGCGCAGCGTGCCGCCGCCGTCGTCGATCGGCGTCACCGTGTTGAGCCCATCGTTGCCGCCGTCGAGATGGATGACGACGAGATAGCGATTCCCGATGTCCGCCCGCGCTTCGCGCACCCCCGGATTCGCGAGCCAAGCGGGCACGAGGAGGCCGCCGGACGCGAGACCGGTTCGAGTGATGAACTGTCGCCGGGTGATCGCCATGATCTCTCCGCGGGTTTCGGTTGGTGGAGCGGTTCAGTGGACCTGGTAGGCCGGGGACTGGAGCAGCAGACAGAACAGGCCGTTCAGCTTCCGCTGCCGGAAGCCCTCGTCGGAGAGATCGAGCGGCGGCCCGCCCTCGGAGGTGAGGTACGTCGCGAAGGCATTTTTCTCGGCGACGCTGAGCTCCGCTCCGATCCCGAGGACGTCGGCCGCCGCATCGACGATCTCCGCAGGATCCGTCAAGTCGAGCGGCACGAGCTGGTCCGTGCGGAGCTGGAAGGAGTTGCCGCCGCTGCGCGCCATGCCGACGTCGCGTGCGAACGAGAAGCGGGCGAGCATGCCGCCCGAGTTGATCCAGGCGTTCTCCCAGTCCCACCCGAAGACGCTCGGCGGCTCCATCAAGCTCTGTCCCATGCGGGCGACGTGCTCGCGCACGGCCCGCTGCGCGCCGCCGGCGACGTTGTTCTTCTTCGTCTGGATGTCGAGCATCCGTACGGTGCCGACGACGAGGTCGACCGGCCACTTGACGGACCGCTTCGAGATCGGTCCGTACGGCGGCATGCCGAGCGTCTCGTAGAAGGCGTCGTTGACGAAGAGGGCGCGCAGGAGCGGCGTGATCTCGAACGAGCCGTCGAATCCGGACTCCGCGAGGATCGCGTCGACCACCGGCCGTGCGATCGCGGGGTCCGCGAACTCGCCGTGTGCGAAGTACTCGAGGAGGCGGGCCGTCGTGCGACGGGCGACCGTGTTCTGGCCCTCGGAGTCCGTGTGGTCGAAGATCACGTCGACGACGCGGTCGATCTCGTCCTTCCCTTCGCCGAGGTCATCGAAGGCGCGGCCTGCCGGACCGAAGCCTCCCGTCTCGGTGAAGACGACCTTCGGTCCGCGCTCCGGGAACTCGACCTCGAAGTCGTGCTGCGTCGGATCGAAGTACACCTTGTACTTCGCCGGGAAACGGCGCCAGCCGGAGAAGGCGCGCGCGATCTGGACGATGTCGCCTTGACGATAGTTCTCGTTCCCGCCGAAGTCGTGGACGCCCAGAGTGAAGAGCTCGAGGAGCTCGCGCGCATAGTTCTCGTTCGGCTGCGACTTATGATTCTGCTGCGTATTGAGGAACTCGAGCATCGCGATGTCGCGCCCGATGTCCTTGACGAGCGACCTCATGTTGCCGCGCGCGTGGTAGCGGAGCGTGCGGTTCTGCGCGCTCATCAAACGCGGATCGCCGACCGAGGCGTTGCTGGTGGCGAAATGATCGTGCCAGAAGAGGACGAGCTTCTCCTGGAGAGAAGGAGTCGTCCTCTTGAGCATGTGCTGGAACCAGCGATCCTGGACCTGGAAAAGCTCCTTGCCGCTGCCCGGCTTGTAGCTCGAGCGTTTGAACGACAGTCGACGATCCGCGGCTTCGCCACGCGTCAAGCCGGCGAAGCCGGCCACCTCGTCGGGACGAGCGCCGAAGCCCGTGCGTCTGAGGAAATGACGAGCTTCGGCCGTGCTCAGGATCGTGTTTTCGTCGCCCATGGTTCCCTCCAGGGTGACGTCCGCCTCGAGGCGGCCGGTTCCGGTTTCCGTGCGGGATCGCTTCTACCCGCACGGCCGAAGCGCAGTCAATCGGATTCCCCGCATCGCACGTGTGACGGGTGAGGCCGCCGCCCACTCCGTGAGACGGACCCGCGAGGGAAGCTCAGCGAAGCCAGCGAAGGCCGACGGACTGCGCGAGCTTCTCCGCCTCGGAGCGAGAGGTGCGAGCCGCTCGCTGGTTGCCGCGGCGAGCTTCGAGCTCCGCCCGACCCGCGAGAGCGGAGGCGAGCGTCGTCCGTGCGCCGATGTCGCGCGCAACGCGCACCGCCTCGTCGTAGAAGTACTCGGCGCGACGCCAGCCCTCTTCACCCTGGGCCAACGCCACGGCGGCGAGCGCACGAGCGCTCTGCGCCTGACGGAGCCGGCCGCCAGCGCGACGCCGTACGCGCTGCGCGACGCGGTCGGCCCGATCGATCTCGCCGAGCTCGAGGAACGCGTCGACCGCAAACCGGAGCGACTGCTGTACGCCCGCCGCGCCGGTCAGGTTGTCCTCGATCTTGCGGAGCAGCCGCGCGCCGGAGGCGGCCGCTCCGGTGCGCCGCGCCGCGAGGACGGACAGCGCAGCGAGGTTCGGAACGCCGCTGCGCGAGCCTACCGCCTCGGCGAGGGCGAGCCCTTCCCCGGCCCACTCGCCTGCCCGCTCGACCTCGCCGCGGAGCAGCAGGGCCGTCGCGATATGGGCCGAAGCGGTGACCTGCACCGACCGGTTGCCGTGCGCGACCGCGAGTCGATGCGTCTCGAGCGACTCGGCGAGCCCCTGCTCGAGCTCGTCCCGATGAAGAAGGACCACGTCTCGCGCGGCGCGCGCCCAGAGGAGGATGTCCGGGTTCTCTTCCGCCTGGTTGGCGTGGATCGCTTCGTACAGGGCGGTGTCCGCGCACCGCGTCGCGTCGTCGAAGCGGCCGTCGAGCGCGTAGCCGACCGCGAGGCCGCGCTGCACGCGCCAGCGCCAGTAGGTGATTCCCTCGCGCTGCGCGAGCTCGAATGCCTGGCCGAGCTGCCCGAGCCCGGCGGCGTGCTGCTCGGCCGCGCCCATGATGCGAAGGAGGCCGGTGAAATTCGCCACGGCGATCCGGTCCTCGGCGGTTCCGGCGCGCTCGAGCAGATCGGCGAGCCCGTCCGCGACCGTCTCCGCCGTGGACTCGGTCCCCTCGCCGTAGATCGCCGCGAGGCCGAGAAGCCGGATGCCCGCCTCGATCGCTCGACGGGCCTGCGATTCGTCCGCGGGATCTCGACGCGCGAGGTCCCACGCGCGCCGATAGAACTGCGCGGCGCTGCCGTAGCTCGGCACGGACTCCGCATGCCCGGCCGCGGCGAGGAGATGCTGGATCGCCTTCTCGTGCTGCTCCGCGTTCTGGAAGTGAAAGGCGAGGAGCGCGCTCGACTCTCCGGGCTCGGTGCCCGATCGGCCTTCGAGCGCGTGGCCGATCTCGCGATGCAGCTCGCGACGCTGCTTGTGGAGCAAGCCCTGGTAGGCGACCTCCTGCGTCAGCGCCTGCTCGAAGAGGTACTCGCCGGCCGCACCGTCGCGCGCGACGCGGATCACGCCGTCTTCCGCGAGCGCGGCGAGACGGCTCGCGACCTCGATGCCCTCCTCCGCGACGAGTCGCTCCAAGACGCTCGAGGAGAACCGCCGGCCGATCACGGACGCCACCTGGACGATTCTCTTCGACTCGAGAGGCAGCCGGTCGAGGCGGGCGGCGACGATCTCGTGCACCGTGGCCGGCACGTCGACCTCGCGCAGGTCACGCGCGACGACCGGTCCCGCGGAGGTCACGACGACCACGCCGGTTTCGAGCAGGTCGCGCGTGACCTCCTCGGTGAAGAAGGGATTCCCCTCGGCGCGCTCGTGGATCGCCTCGACCAGCTCGTGCGGTGGATCGCCGCCCGTGATCGCGTGCACGATCGAGCGCGTCTCGGCGGGCGTAAGCGGAGCGAGCTCGATCTCCTCGAGCCCCTCGAGAGCTTCGCTCCACGGACCCGGCACATCCGGCCGATAGGAGCAGACCGTCATCACGCACGATCCGCGTGCGCGCTCGACGAAGACCTCCAGGAGCTCCGCCGAAGCGGCGTCGATCCACTGTGCGTCCTCGAGGACGAGGACGACCGGGATCTTCGCGCAATCGGCGAGGATCAAGCGCGCGACCGCCTCCGCCGTCGCGACGCGAAGCTCGTCGCCCGCCGTCCCGGAAGCCGTCGTCGAGACGAGCCCGAGCACGCGAGCGACCGCTTCGTAGGTCGTCTCCGTGTCGGAGCCGAGGCTCTCGACCCGACTTCGCAAGCAAGCCGCGACGGCGTCGTCGGAAGCGGTGCCGCCCGGAGCGAGATGGTGCCGCAGCAAGCCGACGAACGGCCGATAGGGAGCGTCGCGCGCGTACGAAAAGCACTGCCCCCAGAGGACGAGCGCGTTGCCGTCGTCGAGCCGCCGGACGAACTCCGCGATCAGCCGCGAAGCGCCGACCCCGGCGTGTCCGACGACGCCGAGGATCTGACCGCGCCCTCCGCACGCACGCGCGAAAGCCTCTTCGAGGCGGCGCAGCTCCGCGGTGCGTCCGACGAACGGCCCGCCGCGCGCGGAGCGGCGCTCGAGCGGCGGCTCGCTCGCGCGAGCGCCCTCGACCTCGAAGGCGCGCACCGGCAGCGCCTTGCCGCGAACCGCGAGGGGCCCGAGGTCTCGCGCGGAGAAATGCGGCGCGACCATGCGCTGCGTCGACTCGCTCATCAGGATCGCGCCGGGGCGCGCCATCGACTGCAGGCGTGCCGCGAGGTTCGTCGTGTCGCCGATCGCGGTGTAGTCGAGCTTCAGGTCGCCGCCGACGGTGCCGACGATCACCGGCCCCGTGTTCAAGCCGAAGCGCGCCTGGAGAGCGGGGCGACCCTCGGCGCGAAGGCGGTCGCTCAGACCCACGAGGCTGTCGCGGATCGCGATCGCCGCCTGCACGGCCCGCTCCGGCGCGTCCTCGTGCGCGAGCGGAGCACCGAACAGCGCCATCACGCCGTCGCCGGCGATTTGATTGACGAGCCCCTCGGCGCGTCCGACCTCGTCGAAGACGACGGCGAGGTAGCGGTCGAGGAGGTCGCGGAAGTCCTCCGGGTCCATCGTCTCGGCGATCGTCGCCGAGCTGACGAGATCGCAGAAGAGAACGGTCACCTGCTTTCGCTCGCCCTCGATCCGGCCGCGCGTCGCGAGAACCTTCTCCGTCAAGCCGGCCGGCATCTGCTCGCGCAGCTTGCGGAACGCGCTCGCGAGGGCGACGCGCCGCGAGGCCGGACGGATCTCCTCGCCGCAGCGCGGGCAGAACGCGAACGAAGCGTGCACCGGCTGGCCGCAGTCCAGGCAGCGCGCCTGCGGCTCGTGTCCGCACTGCGCGCACCCGGCACCGATCGCGGTCGCCGCTCCGCACGCGAGGCACGTCACCTCTTCCGGTTCCATCGTCGCCGCCGATCATAGTGCCGTTCCTCGCTCATCCGAAGCACCTCGGTTGACAGTCGCGTGAAAGGTGCGCTAGACGCGCGGACAGACCGCGGCGGCTTCAAGGGAAGTCCGGTGAAAATCCGGCACGGCTCCCGCCACTGTAAGTCGGAACGAAAGCGCGAACCGGCCACTGTCCCTTCGGGGATGGGAAGGCCGCGCGAGTAGGAAGCCGACGAGTCAGGAGACCTAGCCCCACGCGGCCGATGCTCGAAGTCCTCCGGGATGCGGGGACGCGAGGTCTCGAAATCTACGACGCAGGAAGAAAGGACCGGCGGGTCTCGATCCGCTCGGGAGGCGGGCTCGCATGGCGGCGAGCGCTCGCGGCGTACCCGGTGTGCGCGGCGATCGCCCTTGCACTCGCGGCCGTCGGGCCGGCGCGTGCGCAGGAGCCCGAGCCCTCGCCGTCTCCGTCCCCGTCTACTTCCCCGTCGCTTGCACCGCGCGAGGCGCCGCCCGAGTCGAGCGCGATCGACCGCATCGAGGTCCAGGGCGAGACGCTCGGCGAGCTCGCCGATGCGACGTCGTTCGCGACCGTCATCGAGATCCACCAGCAGGCGGAGGAGTTCAAGACCGTCGCGCAAGTGCTCTCCGAGACGGTCGGGCTACAGGTGCGGAGCTTCGGCGGCCTCGGCGACTTCGCGACGGTCTCCGTGCGCGGGGCGAGCGCCGGACAGGTGCGCATCTACTTCGACGACGTGCCGCTGACGCGCGCACGAAGCGACACCGTGAACCTCGCGGACCTGCCGCTCGAGCCCCTCGCGCGGATCGACGTCTACCGCGGCGTGACGCCGCTCTCCGTCGGCGCTTCGGCGCTCGGCGGCGTGATCAACCTCGTCACGAAGGATCCCGGCGAGGAACCGACGGTCGCTCTCCTCTTCGGCGGTGGCTCCTTCGGCACGCGGCAAGGGAGCGTGACGACCTCCACGCGCCGCGGCGACCTCGGCTTCCTCGGATCGTTCAACTACCTCGGATCCGAAGGCGACTTCCCGTTTGACGACGACAACGGCACGCCGCTCAACCCCTTCGACGACGAGCGCGTGCGCCGCGAGAACAACCAGTTCAACTCCGGCGACGCGATCCTGAAGGCGATCTGGGACCTCTCACCGACCTCACGGATCGTCGGGCTGAACGAGCTCTTCATCAACGAGCAGGGCGTGCCCGGCATCGGCGCGCTTACCTCGAAGGACGCGAGCCTCTACGATTTCCGTAACCTGAGCTACGTCCGCTTCGAGAGCGACGACACGGGCTCGCTGCCGGAGGAGATCGATTCGACGCTCTTCTTCATCTACGAGGAGGAGCGCTTCACCGACCTGATGGGCGACATCGGGCCGGGAAACCAGTCGAGCCGCAATCGAAGCTTCGCCGGCGGTGCGAACGTGCACGGCGTGCAGCCGCTCGGTGCGCATCTCCTCGAGGCGCGGCTCGACGTCGGCGGCGAGGTGTTCGTGCCGCGGAACCTCCTCGATCCGGAGCCGCAGGACCCGAACCAGTCGCGCATCTCGTTCAACGTCGGCGTCGGCGACACGTGGTCGCTCCTCGAGGACTCGCTCCTTCTCGACGGACAGCTCCGCTACGAGCTCGCGAGCGACGACTTCGGCGACATCACGATCCCGTCCGGCGAGATCGTCGATGCGCCGACCGGCGGAACGAACCAGCTCTTCACGCCGCGCCTCGGCGCGCGCTGGCTTCCGTGGAACGAGCTCGCGCTCAAGATGAACGTCGGGCGCTACGGGCGCATCCCGAGCTTCTTCGAGCTGTTCGGGAATCGCGGCTTCGTCCTTGGCAATCCCAACTTGAAGCCCGAGCAGGGCGTCAACGTCGACGTCGGCTTCGAGGCGCGACCGCTCGATTGGGGCTTCCTCACGCGGTCCCGCGGCGAGGCCGTGTTCTTCTGGCGAAGCGTCGACGATCTGATCGTCCTCGAGCAGAACTCGCAGCAGCGCTCGATCTTCCGGAACCTCGCTTCCGCGGAGATCCTCGGCGTCGAGCTGAGCGCCGCGACGGTGCTCTGGGAGAACCTCGGTGTCACCGCGAACTACACCTACCAGGACGCGCGCGACGAGAGCGGCGGCGCCGCCGACGGCAATCAGATCCCGGGCCTGCCGCGCAACGAGGGCTACGCGCGCATCGACTGGGACCGGTGGGACGCGGTCCCGTTCTACGAGCTGATCTTCGCGTCGGGAAACTTCGTCGACACACGCAACCTGCGCGAGATCCCGAGCCGCACGGTCCACACCCTCGGCCTCCGCTACACGCTGCCGCGCACGCCGCTCACGCTGACGTTCGAGGCGCTCAACATCACCAACAACCAGATCGAGGACGTCGCCGGCTTCCCGCTGCCGGGTCTCTCGTTCTTCGGAACCGTGGCCTACCGCTGGGTCGGAGCCACGTGAGGAGGAAACCATGCGAAGGAATCGAGTGAGCGATCGGCTCGCGCACAGGCGCGCGACGAGCGGCGTCCTCGGGCTGTCGGCTCTCGCCCTCGTCAGCGCTTGCGGAGGCGGCGGTGGAGGCGACGGCGGCGGCGACCCGACGCCTCCTCCCCCGCGCGAGTCCGACACGGCGATGATCGTGACGAGCGACTTCCAGAGCGGCGCGTACTCGACGATCCCGCTCGACGCGCCGACCGCGATCTCGCGCAACGTCGGCAGCGCGCACGCCGATGCGGTCGGCCGCAACGTGGGCGGCAGCTTCTACGTGATCAACCGCCTCGGCGGCGACAACGTGCAGGCGCTCGACGCCAACTTCGGGACCGTGTGGCAATGCTCGCTCGGGAACGGCGCCAATCCGCACGACATCGTGATCGTGGCCGCGGACAAGGGGTACGTGTCGCTGTACGACGGCGGCATCGCGGTGATCGACCCGTCGACCGGGGCGGACTGCGACGGCTTCGTGCGGAGCACGATCGACCTCTCGAGCTTCGCGGACGCCGACGGCCTCGCCGAGACGGATCAGATGGCCGTCGTCGGCGACCGCCTCTACGTGACTCTGCAGAGGCTCGACCGCGACCAGTTCTTCGCGCCGACCGAGGCGAGCTTCCTCGCCGTCATCGACACGGAGACGGACGAGTTCGTCGACGTGAACCCGGCGACGCCCGCGATCGACGCGATCACGCTCACGGGCACGAACCCGTTCTCCGAAACGAAGGGCTTGACGGTGCGCAGCGGCAAGATCGTGATCGCCGAGATCGGCAGCTTCGGGGTACTCGACGGCGGAATCGAGACGATCGACGTGGCGACCAACACCCCCGAGGGCTTCTTCGTGACCGAGGAGGAGCTCGGCGGCGACATCACCGACTTCGTGATCGTCAGCGACACGCGCGGCTATGCGATCGTCGCCGACGCGAGCTTCAACAACAGCCTGATCCGCTTCGATCCGAGCCGCGGCGACGTCCTCGCCGTCCTCACGACGACGTCTTCGTTCCTGCCCGACATCGAGTACGACGCCGAGCGTGGCCGTCTGCTGCTCGCGACGCGGGACTTCCTCGCGCCGGGCATCCGCATCTTCTCGTCGAACGACGAGGAGATCACGACGGAGCCGATCGACACCGGCCTCCCGCCGGTCAACATCGTCCTGCCCTGAGGCGGACCGCAACTTTTCTCGAGACAAGGCCGCTCGCCTGCAGTACCGAGACGCGGGAAGAGGCGGATCCCCCGCTCCCGGATAAGGGGGTCCGGTTCGTTGCGCCGCATCTGCACCCTGCCTCGATCGAGGCAGGGTGCAATTGCGCCCGAACGAACCGGACCCCCTGCTGCCGGCCTGCACGCGTCCGCACCCGCCAGCGACGAGAGCTCTACGGCGCAGCGATGACGGCCTTCCCGCGCACGTGACCCGCCGCGAGATCCGCGAGCGCGAGCGGCACGTCCTCGAAGGCGTAAACGCGGTGCACGGGAACGCGGATCTCGCGCCGGCGCCAGCGTGCGAGAAGGTCCTCGTGCGCCGCCTCACGCGCAGCGCGGCTCTCGAAGGACGGCAGCACGCCGACGACGGAATAGTTCCCGGTCACCATGCGCGCCGGTGAAGGAGCGCCAAAACGGCCGCTCGCGAATCCGATCAAGAGCATGCGGCCCTCGGGCGCCATGCAGCGGCTCGCCGCCTCGAACGCCTCGCCGCCGACGGGATCGTAGACGACGTCCGCGCCCCGGCCGCCGGTCGCTTCGCGAAGCCCCGCGGCGAGATCGCCGGCACGGTAGTCGACGGTCGCGTCCGCCCCGAGGCTTCGACAAAATTCGATCTTGTCGGCGCCTCTTGCGACCGCGATCACCCGCGCCCCGATCGACTTCCCGAGCTGCAGCGCGGCCGATCCCGTGCCGCCCGCGGCACCGAGCACGACGAGCGTCTCGCCGCTCCGGAGCGCGCCGCGGCGCAAGAGCCCGAGCCAGGCCGTGTGGAACGGGATCACGAAACCGGCCGCCTCCGCGTTGCTCATCCCTTCGGGGACCGCGAGCGCGAAATCGTCGAGCGCGAGACACTCCTCGGCGAGGCTGCCGTATCGGAAGTGGAACGCGGCGACCGCCATCACGCGCGCGCCGACGGGGACGCGCGCGCCTTCCCCCGCTTCGACGACCTCGCCGACGGCCTCCTGTCCCGGCGTGAACGGCAGCGCGGGCGTCAGCGGATACGAGCCGCGGCACATCAAGAGATCCGGCAACCCGAGCGCCGCGGCCCGAACCCGGATGCGGAGCTGTCCCGCCGCGGGGCGCGGCGGCTCGACCTCCGCCCGGTCGAGCGCCCGATCCGGCTCTCCCGCCCGCCGCACCTGCCACGCGCGCATGCGCGGTCCTACCGCGATCGTCCGCGGCCGCGAAAGCGGGTCGCCCCACCGGGCCGCGCCGCCCCCGATTGGACCTGGCGAACGAGCGAGAATTGGCCCTCGGAAGGGAGCCAATCGCGGGATACCTTCCCGCGCGTCAGCTGGACTGGAGGACTGCGAATGGCCGAGCGTCGAAGCGTTCCCCGTGTCTGTCCCTTCTGAGAGGCGACCTGCGGCCTCAGCGTCGAGGTCGAGGGCGAGCGCGTCGTCACCGTCCGCGGGGACAAGGAAGACCCGTTCTCACGCGGCTTCCTCTGCCCGAAGGCGTACGGCCTGAAGGAGCTCTACCACGACCCCGATCGCCTCCGTCGCCCGATGCGCCGCACCGCGAGCGGCTTCGAGGAGATCGGCTGGGACGAGGCGTACGAGGAGGTCGGCGCGCGGCTCTTCGAGATCCGCGAGAAGCACGGCAACGACGCGATCGGGCTCTACACCGGCAATCCGGTCGTGCACGATCTCGGCGCGCTCCTCTACCGTCCGGTGCTGCAGCGCGCGCTCGCGACGCGGAGCCTCTTCAACGCCTCGGCGATCGATACCCTGCCGAAGATCGTCCAGACGGGCCTGATGTTCGGACGGCACTTCCCGCTCGGCGTGCCGATTCCCGACATCGACCGCACGAGCTACCTCCTCGTGATCGGCGCGAACCCGGTGATCTCGCACGGGAGCCTGATGACCATGCCGGACGCGCCGGGCCGCCTGAAGCGCGTCCTCGAGCGCGGCGGCAAGGTCGTCGTCATCGATCCGCGACGGACGGAGACCGCGCGCATCGCGAGCGAGCACCACTTCATCCGCCCGGGATCCGACGCGGCGTTCCTCCTGTCCCTCGTGCACGTGCTCTTCGACGAGGACCTGGTCGATCTCGGAGCAGCGAAGGATCGCGTGAGCGGGCTCGACACGGTGCGCGCGATCGTGCGCGACTTCGCGCCGGGAGCGGTCGCCGAGCACTGCGGCATCGCCGCGGAGACGACGCGGCGGATCGCGCGCGAGATCGCCGCGGCGGAGTCTGCCGCCTGCTACGGCCGGCTCGGCACGTGCGTGCAGGAGTTCGGCACGCTCGCGAGCTGGGGCTGCGATCTCGTCAACATCCTCACCGGCAATCTCGATCGCGCCGGCGGCGTCATGTTCCCGAATGCCGCGGCGCCGGTCGACGCCGCGTTCCCGCGCGGCAAGGGCTTCGAGATCGGCCGCTGGAAGAGCCGCGTCAGCGGCCAGCCCGAGGTCGAGGGGATGATCCCCTCGTCGACGATGGCGGAGGAGATGCTGACGCCCGGCGAAGGCCAGGTGCGCGCGATGATCCTCCTCATGACGAACCCGGTGCGGAGCGCGGCGAACTCCGCGCAGCTCGAGGAGGCGTTCTCGAAGCTCGACTACCTCGTCGCCGTCGACTTCTACCTGAACGAGTCGACGCGCCACGCGAACATGATCCTGCCGACGCCGTCCCCGCTCGAGTACGCGAACTACGAGGTCGGCCTCTACCTGCTCTCGGTGCGGAACGTCGCGAAATGGTCGTGGCCCGCGGTGCCGTCGCCGCCCGACACGCAGCAGACGTGGGAGGTTCTCCTCCAGCTGAGCGCGCGCTTGATGGGACTCGGCGGCACGCCGCTTCGGGACGTCGACGCGTTCGTCGTGCACGGCTACGCCGAGGGCGCGGTCGCCGCGAACGGCGACAACGGACGGTGGGCCGGCCTCACGCTCGAGGAGGTGACGCAGCAGCTCGGCGCCGATCCGGGACCGGAGCGTCTCGTCGACATGCTCCTCCGCGTCGGCCCCTACGGCGACGGCTTCGGCCGCAATCCCGACGGCTTGACGCTCGAGAAGGTGCAGGCGGCGCGGCACGGCATCGATTTCGGTCCGCTCGCCCCGCGTCTCGACGAGGTGATCCACACGGAGAGCGGGAGGATCGACCTCGCTCCGCCGACGATGACGGAAGACCTCGGGCGCCTGCGCACACGCATGACGCCTCGCAACAGCGGCTTCGTGCTGATCGGGAGGCGTGATCTCCGCTGCAGCAACTCGTTCATGCACAACCTTCCGGCGCTCGTGAAGGGCCCCGATCGCTGCACGCTGCACGTGAGCCGCGAGGACGCCGTCCGGATCGGGCTCGAGGACGGCGGCGCCGCTCGCGTGACGAGTCGCGTCGGCAGCGTCGTCGCACCGGTCGAGGTCACGGACGACCTGATGCCGGGCGTCGTCAGCCTGCCGCACGGCTGGGGGCACGACGCTCCGGGATCACAGCTCCGCGTCGCGCAGGCGCACGCCGGGGTCAACACCAACATCCTGACGGATGATCGCGCCTACGACGCCGCGAGCGGCACCGCGGTGCTCTTCGGAACTCCGGTGACGGTCGTCCCGGAGGCTTGATCAGGGACGCGGCTCCGCGTCCTCGTGCACCAGGGAGAAGAGCTCCCGCGCCGCGGCCGCGATGCGCGGGCCGGGACGCAGCAGGATCCACGAATGGACCGGCCGCACGCGCCCGTCGCGCACGGCCGGAACCGAGCGGTACGCCTCCCAGTACGCCTCGAGCGCCGCATTCGCCTCGGAGCCCATCGCACCGTCGACGATCACCTCGGGCGCCGCCGCGACGACGGTCTCGAGCGACAGACGCGGCCACGGCAGGCCCGAGGCCTTGCCGACGTTCCGGCCGCCCGCGACCTCGATCAGCTCGTCGATGAAGAGGCCGCCGCCGGCCACGACGAGCGGATCGTGGCCGACGACGAAGAGCACCCGCCGCGTCGGACGCTCCGCGGCGCGGCGTCGCACGTCGTCGAGCTCGCCTTGAAGCTTCGCGACGAGGCGCTCGGCCGCGGGCGCGGTGTCCGTCCACCGTCCGACCGTGCGGATCGCCTCCCAGGTGTCCGCGAGCGTGTGCTCGCCGACCATCACGACCTCGAGCCCGAGCGAGCCGAGCTGCTCGACGGAAGCTTGATTGCCGGGGGTCGGAACGCCGATCACGACGTCCGGCTCGAGCGCGACGATCGCCTCGATGCTGGGCGCGTTGTAGGTGCCGATGCGTGGCAGCTTCGTCGCCTCGGGCGGATGGTCGCAGAACGTCGAGATGCCGACGAGCCGATCGCCTGCGCCGAGCGCAAAAACGGTCTCGGTGACGGAGGGAACGAGCGAGACGATACGACGCGCACCGCCGGGCGGCGGCTCGCTCGCGCGGCCCGGAGCGGCTTCGCCCGCGGAGCCCGTCGGCGACGGCGCGACGGCCGACGTCGCCGTGCTCGCGTCGCTCGCGACGCTCGCGACGCCCGACGCGCTCTGTGCGAGGGCGAGAATCATCGCGAGCACCGGAATCGCAAGAAGCGACTTCACGCCGGCCCTCCGCACCAGGCCGCGGTCACGCAGAGGAACGCGACCTCCGCGATCTCGATTCCGGCTCCATAGAGGTCGCCGGTGAGCCCGCCGATCCGGCGAGAAGCCCACGCCCAGAACGCGAGCGCCGCGACTGCGGCCCCGACCGAGGCGCCGAGCGCCGCGACGGCACCGCCTGGAACGAGTACGAGAGCGAGCGCGACGATCACGCTCGCGACGGCGACGTCCGACGTCTCCCCGTGATCACGGAAAGCGCGCCCGAGCCCGCTCGGCCGCGCATACGGAAACGCGGCAACGGCCACCGCAGCGAGCCAGCGGGAGACCGCCGGTGCGACGAGCACGAGAGCGGAGGCGCCGTCGAGCACCGGCTCGAGCGCCGCCACTTTCGCGAGCACGGCGAGCAGCAACGCGACGGCGCCGAAGGCGCCGATTCGGCTGTCGCGCATCACCTCGAGCGCGCGCTCGCGATCGCGCGTGCTCGCGAGCGCGTCGAACGAATCGGCGAGCCCGTCGAGGTGGAGCCCGCCGGTCGCGACGACGAGGACCGCGACGACGACGATCGCGGGCAGAATTCCCGGCAGGAGACTGCTCGCGAGATTCCCCGCCGCGAGCGCGAGAGCCCCGAGCACGAGACCGACGGCGGGGAACGCGGCGAGCGAGCGGCCGAGCTCTGCGTCCGTGATCGTTCCGCGATCGCCGGGAAGGCGCGTCAAGAATGCCCACGCGACGACGAAGCGGCGCGGCGCGGAGACCTGCTTCACGCGTTTCCCCACGCGCTGCCGGCGAGAGCGAGACCGGCGGCGATCCCGCACGTGAGACGCGTCGTCCGCCACGCTTCGGCGATCGTCGCGGCGTTCACCGGTCGAACCGCGTCGCCGAGACGATACGCTCCCGGCTTCGCGAGCTCGACGCCGAGGAGCCCCGCCATCGCGGCCATCGGCCGCCCTGCGTTCGGGCTCTCGGTGCGCGCGCCGTCGCGGCGCAGCACGCGCCAGCCGCGGCGCGCGTCGTTGCCACGAAGAGCACCGGCGACGAGCAGGAGACCGGTCGTCAGCCGCGCCGGGATGAGATTCAGCAGATCGTCGAGACGCGCCGCCGCCTTTCCGAGGTGCTCGTAGCGTCCGTGGTAGCCGATCATCGCGTCCATCGTGTTGACGGCACGATAGAGCACCGCTCCGGGCAGGCCCGCGAGAGCGAAGTAGAAGAGCGGCGCGACGAAGCTGTCGGAGGCGTTCTCGGCGACGGACTCCGTCGCACCCTGCGCCACCTGCGTCGCGTCGAGACGCGACGGATCGCGGCTGCAGAGCGAGCGAAGACCCGAGCGCGCCGCCTCGAGATCGCCGCGCGCGAGATCGTCGTGCACGCGCATCGCCGCCCGGCCGAGCGCGCGAAGCGCGAAGGTCGGCTTCAGGAGCAGCACCGCGAGCGCCATCCCGAGCCACGTCGAAGGCTCGGCGACCCGCACCACCAACGCTGCGAGAGCCGCGGACGCGCCCGGCACGACGAGCGCCATCGCGGCGCCCCAAAGAAGCTCCGGCACGGCCCCGCTCGGTGCGAGCCGCTCGAGCGCGCGCACGGCACTTCCCATCCACACGACCGGGTGCAGCCGATTCGGCGGCTCCCCGAAAGTCGCGTCGACGAGAAGAGCGAGTGCGAGGACCAGCGGGCCCTCGTCGAAGGCAACCACTCAGGCTCCGCTGTCCGCGACGCCGGCCTCGGCGAAGCTCGCCATCTCGTGGAGGATGCGAAGCGCGGCGTCGACGAGTCCCATCGCGAGGGCCGAGCCGGTTCCTTCACCGAGCCGGAGCTCGAGATCGAGGAGCGGCACGAGGCCGAGAGCGCGGAGGAGATGTGCGTGTCCCGCCTCGACGGAGAGATGCGAGGCGATCAGATAGTCCTCGGCGCGCGGCGCGAGGCGCGTCGCGACGAGCGCCGCAGCGGCGGCGATGAAGCCGTCGACGAGGACCGGCACGCGCGCGGCAGCCGCGCCGAGCACGACGCCCGCGAGCCCCGCGACCTCGAAGCCGCCGAGCCGCGCGAGAACGTCGAGCGGATCCGCCGAGCCAGGCGGAGCGAGCCGGTTCACGGCGAGCGCTTCCTCGACGATCGCAACCTTCCGCGCGAGCGTCGCCGCGTCGATGCCGGTGCCGCGTCCCGTCACCTCGCGCACGCTGGCACCGGTGAGGCAGGCGGTGAGAGCGCTCGCCGCGGTCGTGTTGCCGATCCCCATCTCGCCGATGCCGAGGAGCGTGATCCCGTCGCGAGCGAGCTCCGCCGCGAGCGCGATGCCGACCTCGAGAGCCGCCTCCGCCTCGTCGCGCGACATCGCCGGACCCGCGGTGAAGTCCTTCGTTCCGGGTCCGATGCGCCGCGCGAGAACGGCCGGCAGGTGCGACGGAGCCGCGATCACACCCATGTCGACGACGATCACGCGTGCGCCGGCCTGGCGCGCGAGGACGTTCACGCCGGCGCCACCGCTCGCGAAGTTGGCGAGCATCTGCGCCGTCACCTCCTGCGGATACGCGCTGACGCCGCGCGAGACGACGCCGTGGTCGGCCGCCATCACGACGAGGGCCTTCTCCGGCATCGGTGGGACCGGCGTCCCGCGAATCGCCGCGAAGCGGCAGGCGAGATCCTCGAGCCGCCCGAGGCTCCGGCGCGGCTTCGTCTTCTCGTCGAGGAGCCGCTGCGTTTCCGCACCGACGGCGGGATCGACGGCCGCGATGCCGGCGATCGTCTCGCGGAGCCGGCTCACGCTTCTCGTCCTCGCGCCGAAACCTCCACGGGGCCGGGGTGCACGCGCAGAACGACGCCGAGGATCGCGACGTGGATCTCGTCGGCGACGCGCGCGACGCGCTGGTGGGCGGCACCGGCGAGATCGCGGAACGCGCGCCCGAGCACGCTCTCCGGCACGACGCCCATCCCGACCTCGTTCGTGACGATCAGGACCTCGGCTTGGTCCGCGGCGATCCGCTCGAGCACCTCCTCGAGGCGAGCGAGCGTCTCCTCGGCCGCCTCGCCGCGCATCAGGCGGTTGGCGAGCCAGAGCGTCAAGCAGTCGATCACGACGACGCTCGCGCCGCGTGTCCGCTCGAGCGCCGCGGCGAGGTCGAGCGGCTCCTCGACCGTCTCGAGCTCACCTTCGCGCTCCGCGCGATGCCGGCGCGCGCGCTCGCGCATCTCCTCGTCGAGCGCTTCGGCGGTCGCGACGTACCAGCGCGGCGGCGAAGCACGACGTGCCCGCGCGAGCGCGAAGGCGCTCTTTCCGGAGCGCACGCCGCCGCCGATCAGGACGATCCGTCCCACTCAGCGCCTCTCCCGCTCCGCGAGGCACGCGAGCGCACCGCGAAGCACCGCTTCGCGGACCGACGCGCCGATCGCGGCGCCGAGCCGCGTGTACTTGCCGACGTAGGCGGCCACGGGCGCGCCCGCCAACGCGACGGGGGCGACGACCGCGTTGCAGTCGGTCCCCGTGCCGGTCGCGGCGCGATCGGACACGCGGCTTCGCACGCCCGCTTCGAACAGCGCCGCCGCGCGCGCTTCCGTGGAGAGCGCGAGCGCTTCGGTCAACGCCCCTTCCGAGAGCGGCCGGTCGACGCGGCAGAGGACGTTGATCGTGCCCGCGTGGGTCGGTTCTTCGTCCGCGGGATCGCCCGCCGCGAGCGCGTTCTCGATGCCGACCGTCGCGATCGCCTCGGCGCGTCCGGACGAGTCGCCGGCGACCGCATGCTCGAACGCGGAGAGCCGGCGGCTCGTGAGAAGGACGATCGTGGACTCTCCCGTGCCGAGCGGACGCGCGAGCGCCGCCGCGACCTCGCGCGGCTCTGCAGGCGGAGCGAGCTCCGGCCCGCGCACGTGACACCAGACGACGGCGCGGGTGCGGACGCGCCCGCCGCCGACGATCGCCCAGCTCAGCGCTTCGTGCTCGCCGGGGAGGTCGACGCGAAGGTGACTCTCCGTGCACGCGACGGAGAGAGCGCTCCGCGCGGAGATACCTTCCGCCGGGCTCAAACGCGGCTCCTCACGGCGCGAAGCGCCGTCCGAAGAGGTGACGTGCTGCGACGAGCTTCGCGATCTGCGCCGTTCCGTCGCCGATCTCGAGACCGATGACGTCGCGTAGACGCTGACCGTGCGGCAGCTCGTCGCTGTATCCGGTGTGCCCGGTGACGAGAAGGGCCTGGTGCACCGCCTCCGCGCTCACCTTCGGTCCCCACCACTTGGCCATGTTCGACTCGACCGCGTGCGGCAGCCCCTGGTCCTTCCGCCAGAGGGCCTCGTAGGAGAGAAGACGCGCCGCGCGGACGTACGTCACGTATTCGATCAACGGGAAAGCGACTCCCTGATGGCGGCCGATCGGCACGCCCATCGTGTGACGGTCCTTCGCGTACTCGATCGCCTCGTCGAGCGAAGCCGAAGCCGCGCCGAGGCACGCGAGCGCGATCAGCGCGCGAGAGAAGTCGAAGCCCTGCATCACGCGGATGAAGCCCTCGCCTTCCTCGCCGACGAGCGATCCCGGCGGCGCCGGATGTCCGTCGAAGTAGAGGGAGGCGCGCCCGATCGAGCGCGAACCGAGGTCGGAGAAGCCCGATCGCGTGAGGTGGCGATCGTCGAGGTCGACGTAGAAGGCGCTGACGCCGCGCGGTCCGGGCGCTCCGGTGCGCGCGAACACGAGTGCCGTGTGCGCGTGCATGCCGAGGGAGATCGACGTCTTCTCGCCCGTGATCCGCCAGCCGTCGCCGTTGCGCTCGGCGCGAGCCTCGAGCTGCGCCGCGTCCGAGCCGTGCTCCGGCTCGGTCAAGCAAAGAGCCGGAATCGCCTCGCCCGAAGCGATGCGCGGCAGGAAACGCGCCTGCTGCTCCTCGGTCGCGGCGCTCCGCACGATCTCCGAGACGAGCACGGGGATGAGGATCAGGTAGCCCGCGCCGAAGTGCGCGCGGCCGACCTCCTCGTGCGCGATCCCGATCGACACGAAGTCGGCGTCGCTCCCGCCGAGGCTCGCGGGCACGCGCATGCCCGGCAAGCCGAGCGCCGCCATGCGCGAGACCAGCTCGGGGCGGAGGCGGCCCTCGGCCTCGTCCGCGAGGTAGGTCGGCGCGAGCTCGGCCGCGGCGAACCGGCGCAGCGTGTCGCGAAGGTCCTCCTGCTCGGGCGTGAAGGCGAAGTTCACGGGCGGCCGTCCTGCCTGCGGCGTACGGGGGCCAACTTCTGCTGCGGTCGGAACATGACGCTTGTCCCTCAGTCCGCGCACCGCCTGTCAACCACGTCCCCGCGACGACGACCGCCCCGGATCACCCTCCCCGACCCCGTGCGAGATCGGCTGTCAGGAGCAGTTAGTCAAGTCCGGGTCATAAGCAGTTTAAGATGTCCGCTCGTTCAAGCTGCTTTTTTCTTGGTCTTGGATTCGGTGAGGATA